>JAVXFC010000010.1:0-27786 GCA_036658095.1 Alistipes sp.
GCACCTGCCGCTGCATCGCCTCTATGCCGTTGCAATCCGCAGCCGCTGCACCTTTGCGGCACGCGTGGCGGGCATTCTCGCCAACTTCGGAGCGTAATCAACCAACACCACCTTCGTTACATGGAGACAAAAAAAGGCGGAAACTGATGAAAGTTTCCGCCTTGCAATTAATTGCTAAAGGTCAGCCCATTGGCATTCGCATCAATGCGAATAGGCTTCGAACGATTGACCTCACCCGCCAAGATCCGTCGCGAAAGGTCGTTGACAATCGTGCGCTGGATCGTGCGCTTCACAGGGCGCGCGCCATAGAGCGGATCGTAGCCCGCAGCTGCCACCCACTCGCGCGCGGCAGGGGTATATTCCAATTGGATTCCATTCTCCAACAGCATCTTAGCCACGATGTGCAGCTGAAGATCGACGATGCGTTCGATCTCTTTACGCGTGAGTGGCTCGAACAGCACAATCTCGTCAATACGGTTCAGAAATTCGGGCTTTAGCTGCTGCTTCAGCAGCTCCACCACCTCAAGGCGCGTCTTCTCCAGCACTCCGTCGTCGAGCTTTTTGCCGTCGAAGGCTGCCGAGAAATTCTCCTGAATAATCTGCGACCCCATGTTCGAAGTCATGATGATGATCGTATTGCGAAAGTCCACCGTGCGCCCCTTGTTATCGGTCAGGCGCCCGTCATCCAACACCTGCAAGAGGATGTTGAAAACGTCGGGGTGCGCCTTTTCGATCTCATCGAGCAGCACCACCGAGTAGGGTTTGCGCCGCACCGCCTCGGTCAGCTGTCCCCCCTCGTCGTAACCCACATATCCCGGAGGCGCCCCCACAAGGCGCGAAACACTGTGGCGCTCTTGGTATTCGCTCATATCAATACGGGTCAGCATCGCGTCGTCGTTGAACAAAAATTCAGCCAGCGCCTTCGCCAACTCGGTCTTGCCGACACCTGTCGTGCCGAGAAAGATGAACGAACCAATCGGCTTGCGCGGATCGCTCAGCCCCGCTCGCGAGCGGCGCACAGCATCCGAAATGGCGGCAATAGCCTGCTCCTGCCCCACCACTCGGTGGTGTAATTCGTCCTCCATGTGAAGTAATTTCTCGCGCTCCGATGCTAACATCCGCGTCACGGGGATGCCCGTCCACCGCGAAACCACCTCTGCCACATCCTGCGCATCGACCTCCTCTTTGATCATCGACCCCGATGCCGCGGTGAGACGATACTCCTCTTGGAGGGCTGCAATCTGCTTCTCCGCCTGCTGAATCTTGCCGTAGCGAATCTCCGCCACACGCCCATAATCACCCTGACGCTCTGCCTGTTGTGCCTCGATCTTCAGCTGCTCGATCTGATCCTTGTTGGTCTGGATTTTGCGCAGCAGATCGCGCTGCCCCTGCCACTTAGCACGCATCGAAGCATCCTTCGATCGCAACTCCTCGATCTCACGCGTGAGGTGCGACACCCGCTCTTCATCCTTCTCGCGACGGATCGCCTCGCGCTCGATCTCCAGCTGCCGCACCCGCCGATCGAGGTTGTCGATCTCCTCAGGCACGGAGTTCATCTCCAGCCGCAATTTCGACGCCGCCTCATCCACCAAATCAATCGCCTTGTCGGGCAGAAAACGCGAGGTAATGTAACGCGTCGACAGCTCAACAGCCGCCACAATCGCCTCGTCCTTGATCCGCACTTGGTGGTGATTCTCGTAGCGCTCCTTCAATCCACGGAGGATCGAAATGGCATCCTCCTGTGTTGGCTCGTCGACCATAACCTTCTGGAAACGACGCTCCAACGCCTTGTCCTGCTCGAAATATTTTTGAAATTCATCGAGCGTCGTGGCGCCAATCGTGCGCAGCTCGCCTCGCGCAAGGGCCGGTTTGAGAATGTTGGCAGCATCCATTGCCCCCGACGACTTACCCGCGCCCACCAAGGTGTGGATCTCGTCGATAAAGAGTAGAATGTCACCGTCACTCGCCGTCACCTCTTGCACCACCGCCTTCAGCCGCTCCTCAAATTCGCCTTGGTACTTTGCGCCTGCAATCAGCGCCCCCATATCGAGCGAGAAAATCACCTTCGAGCGAAGATTTTCGGGAACATCACCGTCGACCAAGCGACGGGCAAGCCCCTCGGCAATGGCAGTTTTACCCACGCCAGCCTCGCCCACCAAAATCGGATTGTTTTTCGTACGACGCGAGAGGATCTGCAACACGCGGCGAATCTCTTCGTCACGCCCGATCACTGGATCGAGCCTACCCGAACGCGCCATTTCATTGAGGTTGATCGCATATTTACCCAACGCATCGAACTGCTGCTCGGAGGTTTGCGAATCGACCGTCGCCCCCTTGCGGAAGTCACGCACCGCCTCCAACAACTCCTTCTCGGAGGCTCCCGCCCGCTTCAGCAGATCGGACGCCGCACCGCGCTCGGCAACCAACCCCAGCAACAAATGCTCCGTCGAAGCGTATTTATCGTTGAATTTTTTTGTAAAGTCGACGCCTCGTTGGATCACCTTCGAGGTATCCTGCGAGAAAAATTGCTCGCCACCGCCCTCTACACGGGGCAATGCCTCCACGGCACGCGCCACCTCGTCGCGCACACCACGCACATTGACCCCCACGCGCCCCAACAGGAAGGTCGCAAGCGAATCCTCTTCGCGAATAAGTACACTGAGCAGATGCAGCGGCTCGACAGCCTGCTGCCCGCGCTCGGCGGCAAGCGACACCGCACCTTGCAGCGCCTCTTGGGCTTTGATAGTTAAACTGTTCGTGTTCATCATGTATGATTTTTAGATTTATTTTCCGTTTCAAAACCTACTTCCGCAAAACACCTGCCAAGTCGCAATCAGCCGCCAAAGTGTCATTAGTTGTCACACACCAACTGCCAAAGCGAGACAAAATGGCAAAAAAAAGCAGGAAGAGCGCAATGCTCTTCCTGCTGATAGAAACGGACGTGATGATTAAGAAGCTGTTTTGAATTTACTAACCTCGATCCATGAAGAAGAATGGTTTCGACTCGATCGTTACCCCATTGAGGACTGCGGTAGCCTTGAAGGTGCAAGATTTAAACTTACCTCTGTAATAAGAGATCTCCTTACCCTTCACATAAGTCGTCTTAATGGCCTTCGTAAGATCCGTCATGGTGTCATTACCCTCCAGAACATTGATCGTGATATCGCTCTCTTTGAGACCTTCAAAAAGCTCAATGTTAGCGACCTCAATATTGTAAGTGAACGGATTGACACTTACAATCAGTTGCTTCTCGACGTAGACAGCGATGAATTTGGTCTTCACCTGACCACCCGACGTACCTCTAAACAGTACCGTGTAATCGGTGTCCAGATCGAAACCTCTCCCCTCATTGATCTTAGAAGAGTCGAATTTACCGCGATCGGCAGCTGTCAGCGGCACAAAGGTGGCTGTATCGAAATCAGCCAACACAGCATCTTTCTTTGCTACATAAGCATATTCGAGGGGCGAGAACATGGCAAAATTTTTGACCTCGAAGATAGGCGCATACTTGGCATCTTCGGTCTGTGCTATATCCAAATCAGGAACGGCAAAGGTGTAGTCGTAGGAGACAATGTTCGACCCCAAGGAGACTGCATCATCCGATTTACTTGTTGCGACCAGCTGCAAGGTAAAGGTATATTTGGATCCCGGAATGTATTTCACGTTGTCCAAAATTGCCGCCAGCACAGGGTTAATATCCTTTTCGAAGCTATAAGAGGTAGCAGAACCTGTGAGCATTTTTTTCACGAGCGTAGTACCACTCATAATATGGACAGCATACCTAAATTCACTCTCTGGCGTCCAAGAGATCTGCGTATCGTTCTTCGTCAACACAGGCACATTTTGGGGACGCTCCACACAGACTGGGGGAATCACAACTACGGTACCCGGTTGCACTATCGCAGGAGCCACACAAACCTTCGAATAGCTCGATCCGTCCTGCATATAGAAGATAACGGTGTATTTCTGAGCGCCATATCCTTGTTTGTGGGGAAGAATACCAAAATACACATCCTTCGGCGTCGCGTTCAAAGCGATATCGCCACACAAAAAGATGCTATTATTCGCCTCGCTACCATAAGGCTCTTTATTGACATCCATCATCTCTACATTGAGCGGCTCGCTATCTGAAAATTTGTTTTTGGGGTTGAAATCAAACGAGACACGACCAACGACGGGCATACCCGACGCCTGAAGTTCGATCTTCGACAGTGTCAACGCCTCCTTGGCAGTCAAGGTCATGCGAACCAGCGAGTTCATGTATTTGAAAGAGAGTTCAGGCTTTATGTCATTGCTCGTGGGGGTAGCAAAAATTGCCATTACACCCATGGCGCGCGGGTCGTATGAACCCGGCATATAGATCTGCTCTTTGGGAAGGATGATACCCAGACGATCTCTTTTGTAATACGATTGCACATTGTAATACATATTCGACTTTTCAGCACCCTCCGCCTTGTAGTATGGAGCAATTGCCACACACATATCAGGGTCGGGAAGTCCATTACGCACGGGTTTGAAATTACCGTTTTGACCTGCAATTTTCTCGAATACACCGTCGTCTGTTCCAACGCCAGATTTCAAATTGTAGATCACGTAATCCGATTTATCCTCGGTCGTAGTGGCATCTGCGAAGACCGCAATTTGGTCACCTGCCGACCAGAATGCCGATTTGCCATTGGGGGTAAGCATGGTACGCGTCGCCTCATCGCTGATGCGAGCCACCAATATTTCGGGGGCATTTCCCTGCGGCGCGGGAGTTACCACACCCTCGTCCGTGTCATCGGTTGCACAACCCACAAAGCCCAGCATCACCGATGCCAGCGCTAAGAAAAGTATATTTTTTTTCATGATCATCTGCTTGTTGTTCATTATTCTCAATTCCATGTTGTGGTTGTATCCTCCGTAAGATCATCGAAGGTGGTGTCCGAAGGATCGCGATCCTCGGCTAATTTAACGTCTGTGACTGCCGTGGTCAAGAATGCACCCTTTGCAGATGTGCCGATCGCATAACCCGTCACAACGACCTTTGCGCCATTGTAGGCAGCAGGAACTACGTAGATGGAAGCATTCGACAAGCTGCCCTTAATCGTAGCGCCGTCCACAGCTATATTATAATAGGTACCCTTAATGGTCAACACACCCGTATATTGAATATAGGAGATCTTCACCGCCTTAGCATAAGCATCCATCGCAGCACCGTCCATCACCGTAGGGGTCGGTTGCGTCACCGCTTCCATGCCCAACTTAGTGGTTGTTGCCTCGGCACCAAACTGAATCAAGCCACCGTATTCGGAGGTCAAACCAGCAACTCTCACCTTATCGCCTACGACATTGGTGTGATCTTTACCCACATAGACCAAGATCGCGCCTGTATTATCTTTGATCAAGAAGCTGCGAGTCGTTGTAGCAACAACCACACCTTCAGCCGTGCAAGTCACGCCTGCCGTGATATTTGCGATTGGAGTAACGTCGCCCTCAGCGCTCGCTGCGGCCTGCGAGATAGCCACCGTCTTGCTGGCAGCCTCGGTCTCTGTACCCGTTGCAAAAGCAGCAACTTTCAAATTCACGTTGCGCGCTTCGGTACCCTTGACCGCCGTCACGGTGATCGTCTGATCGCCCGAACCCGTAAGAGCGGGGGCTACGGTGAGCCATGCAGCGCCCTCAGCACCTGTGATCTTCCATGTTCCTTTGGTAGTGATCGCAAATGTTTTCGTGCCACCATTCGCGTCAAAAGCAAGCGCCGCGGGGGTAACATCCAAGGTGATCGTCTCGACTGCGGTCTGCGAGATAGCCACCGTCTTGCTGACAACCTCGGTCTCAGTACCCGTTGCAAAAGCAGCCACCTTCAAGTTCACATTGTGCGCTTCGGCACCCTTAGCCACCGTCACGGTGATCGTCTGGTTGCCCGAACCCGTAAGAGCGGGGGCTACGGTGAGCCATTTGGCACCCTCAGCACCCGTGATCTTCCACGCTCCGTTGGTAGCGATCGTAAATGTTTTCGCGCCACCATTTGCGTCAAAAGCAAGTGCCGCGGGGGTGACATCCAAGGTGATCGTCTCACCCGTGGTCTTGTCGTCATCGTCCGAGCAGCCCGTGAACGCCATAGCGGCCGTCACAAACATCGCAGCGAACAACAATTTGAACAAATTCAATTTTTTCATAATTGTTTGTAATTGATTAATATTAATTATTATTGTAAATATTTTATAAATCCAAACCTAACATTGCCCAAGAGGGGGTACAACAAAGCAAAGTTAGAAATTATTTTCAAACAAAGCAACTTATTTACCACTTTTCAGTACCAATAATCGTGATTTTTGCATTTTGTATACAACAAGCCCAAAAAAAGTATATGTGTGGTTCCCCGCCACGAGCGACACCTCTCACAAAAAGCATACAGCGGCGAAAAACGCACACCTATAATATAAAAACAACACACAGCAACAATTAATTTTGAATTTTGAATTTTGAATTTTGAATTTTTGTATCTTTGCCGTACTATGAGTGATTTTATCGTCAGCGCCCGAAAATACCGCCCCGCAGATTTCGCCTCGGTGGTCGGTCAGAAACATATCACCTCCACGCTCAAAAATGCGATCGAGCGCGGACAGTTGGCTCACGCCTACCTTTTCTGCGGTCCACGCGGGGTGGGTAAGACCACCTGCGCACGCATCTTCGCCAAGGCAATCAACTGCACAGCACCCAACGGTGCCGAGGCTTGCAATGACTGCGAATCGTGCCGCAACTTCAACGAGGGGCGCTCGCTCAACATCCACGAGTTGGATGCCGCGTCGAACAACTCGGTGGACGACATCCGCTCGCTGATCGAGCAGGTGCGCATCATTCCGCAGATCGGACGCTACTCGGTCTTCATCATCGATGAGGTTCATATGCTCTCGGCGCAGGCGTTCAACGCCTTTCTCAAGACCCTCGAAGAGCCGCCCGCACACGCCATTTTCATCCTCGCCACCACCGAGAAGCACAAAATCATACCGACCATTCTTTCGCGCTGCCAGATCTACGATTTCAATCGGATCCGCGTCGAAGATGCCGTCGAATACCTCCGCTACATCGCCTCGCAAGAGCATATCATCGCCGACGACGAGTCGCTGAACCTCATCGCCCAAAAGGCGGACGGAGGGATGCGAGACGCACTGTCGATGTTCGACAAAGCGGTCTCGTTCTGCGGCGCTGAGTTGCAATATAAAGAGGTGGCACAGACCCTCAACATCCTCGACTACGACACCTACTTTTCGATCACCGAGATGCTCCTTGGGGGCGACTACACCGCGGCATTGGTCGCCTTCGACGACGTTCTCTCAAAGGGATTTTCGGGGCAGACCTTCATGGGCGGACTCAACCGCCACCTGCGCGATCTGTTGGTGGCAAAAAATCCTGCCACCCTGCGGTTGATCGAGATGACAGGCACACTGCTCGAACGATACCGGACGCAGGCGACCGCCTGCGATGTTGGGTTCCTATTCGGCGCGATCTCGCTGCTCACCGAACTCGACGGCAAGATACGGCAATCGACCAACCAACGACTGCTGGTGGAACTGGGACTGATGAAAATCGCAGGTCTCGGTCAAAAAAAAAATGAGTATATAGCATCCGAGGAGCTGTCGCTGCCTGAGCTGCCCCCCATGGGGAGGCAACCAGCCGCCGCAAAACCACAACCCGAAGCTACCACTCCAACTCCCACGACTACGCCACAACCAGCGGCTACTGAAACATCCGCAGCGCCCAAAGCGCCACAGCCCGCTGAAGCGCCCAAAGCGCCGACACACAAGCACACACACACCCCGATGATTTCGGGTGCGTCGATCGCTTCGCTCATCTCGTCGGCAGACGAACAGTTGGAGGAGAACGACGAGTGCGAGTCGTCGGACGAGAACGAGGAGTCGAACTACGATCCCGAGACACAGCAGAAGTTGGAGACGGCTCGGGCGCAAATCCTGCAACTCATACAGGAGAAACGTCCGCGTTTTGTGGCGGTATTCGAGTCGATGATCTTCAGCGACACGGCGATCTGCGTGAGTGTGCCGACCACGGAGTTGCGCGACGAGATCCTGCGCAACAAGACGGCAATGCTGCTGCGCATCGTCGAGTTAGCCGATATTCACGGGTTGTTGGGGTTGGAAATCACGGTCAACGAACAGATTCGCGCCACGCGTCCCATAAAATTAGAGGATCGAGTGCGGCACATGACCGAAAAAAACCCGCTGCTCACCGAGTTGCGCAAGGCACTCGATTTAGAAGTTGAATAAATAATAATAAGTATAGATATGACACCTAAAAATTTCGTCGAAGAACTCGAATGGCGCGGCATGATTCACACGATCATGCCCGGCGCAAAAGAACAGCTCGAAAAAGAGCTAACAACCGCCTATGTGGGCATCGACCCCACGGCAGATTCGCTGCACATCGGTCACTTGGTGAGCGTGATGATACTCAAGCACTTCCAGCTGTGCGGACACCGTCCCGTAGCACTCATTGGCGGAGCAACAGGCATGATTGGCGATCCAAGCGGCAAATCACAAGAGCGCAACTTGCTCGATGAGACCACACTACGACACAACCAAGCGGCCATCAAAGCGCAGTTGGCAAAGTTGATCGACTTCGAGTCGAAAGCACCCAACGCGGCACTATTAGTCAACAACTACGACTGGATGAAGGATATGTCGTTCTTAGGCTTCATTCGCGACGTCGGCAAGTTGATCACAGTCAACTACATGATGGCAAAAGATTCGGTCAAGAAGCGTTTTAGCGGCGAGGGCGACGGGATGTCGTTCACCGAATTCACCTACCAATTGGTGCAGGGCTACGACTTTCTACATCTGTTTCAGGCGATCCACTGCAAGATTCAGCTGGGTGGCGCCGACCAGTGGGGCAACATCACCACTGGCACGGAGCTGATCCGTCGCACGCTGGGCGAGGAGGCATATGGCATCACCTGCCCGCTGATCACCAAGGCAGACGGCACGAAGTTTGGCAAAACCGAGAGCGGCAACATCTGGCTCGATCCGCGCTACACCTCTCCCTACAAGTTCTACCAATTTTGGCTCAACGTGAGCGACGACGACGCCAAACGTTACATCAAGATCTTCACGCTGCTCGACCGTGCAACCATCGAGGCGCTGATCGTCGAACACGACGCGGCACCCCACTTGCGCGTATTGCAAAAGCGACTGGCGCAAGAGATCACCTGCATGATTCACTCGCAGGAGGAGTACGAAAAGGCGGTCGAAGCTTCGGCAATCCTCTTCGGCAACGCCACCTCGGAGGGGCTGCGTCGTCTGGATGAGCAGACGTTGCTGCAAGTTTTTGAGGGAGTTCCTCAATTTACAATCGCGCGCGAGGATCTTGGCACGCCTTTCGTAGAGTTATCAACCGACAAGACCGCGATCTTCCCCTCGAAGGGCGAATGTCGAAAAATGGTGCAGGGCGGTGGTGTAGCTCTCAACAAAGAGAAGGTGACCGACCCGCTGCGCGTAGTGGCTGAAGAGGATCTGATTGCAGGCAAATACCTGTTGGTACAGAAGGGCAAGAAGAATTATTACCTCATAACGGTCGCATAACATGGAGTATCGTATCACACTCGATCGCATGGAGTTTCGCGCCTATCACGGCTGCTACGACCTCGAACAGCGGGTGGGCAACCGCTTCACGGTGGATCTGGAGATCACCACGGAGTTGGGCGAGGTGGCAAATTGCGACGACGTAACCCAAGCCGTGAACTACCTGACCGCCTACGAAATTGTCCGCGCACAGATGCGCATCACCCAACGCACGATCGAGCGCGTGGCGATGAACATCATCGACGCCCTCCGCGAGGCATTCGCACAGATCCTTCGGGTGCGATGTACCGTCTCGAAGCTCGCGCCGCCGTTGGGCGGCAAGCTCGCTCGCGTGAGTGTGACGCTGGAAAAGTAAAGAGGGACGGGTACGCAGAGAGCGCGCCCGTCGTTCGTAATATAGGAAGTTATGAATGGGAACAACCGCGCCACCCTCGGTGGTAAATTGAGCGCCGTGTTAGTGGCGGCAGGCAGCTCCGTGGGGCTGGGCAACATCTGGCGATTTCCGTATGTGGCAGGCGACAACGGCGGCGGCGCCTTTCTGCTGATCTACATCCTCTGCGTGGTGCTACTCGGACTGCCGATCATGCTCGCCGAATTTGCTGTGGGGCGCAGCACGCGGCTCAATGCTGTGGGTGCCTACCACACCTTGGACAAGCGTTGGCGGCTGTTGGGCTACAATAGCATCCTGACGGTGGTGGTGATCCTCGGCTTCTACTTTGTGGTCTCAGGCTGGACGCTCGAATACACCTTCCAGTCGCTCACGGGCGGTTTGGCGGACTACGCCACCCCCGACGAGTACCGCACGTTTTTCGACACCTTCACACGCAACCCGTGGCGCCCCGTACTCTACACCTGCCTCTTTGTGCTGGCAACGCACGCCGTGATTGCGCTGGGCGTACAGCGCGGGATCGAGCGCTCGTCGAAAATCCTCATGCCGCTGCTGCTCTTGCTCTTGACGGGTCTTGCTGTCCACTCGGTGATGATGCCCAACGCAGGGGCAGGATTGCGTTTTTTGTTCGAACCCGACTTTTCGAAGGTCACCGCCGCCACGGTTTTGGTCGCCTTGGGGCAGGCATTTTTCTCGCTCTCGGTCGGACAGGGCAGCATGGTCACCTACGCCTCCTACTTCAAACGCGACACCAACCTGCGCCACACGGCGGTGAACGTCACGTTGCTCGACACACTGGTGGCCATCTTGGCTGGTGTGGTGATCTTCCCAGCGGTCTTCAGCGCAGGCATCGCCCCCACCTCGGGACCCTCACTGGTCTTCATCACCCTGCCTTCGATTTTCAACGACATGGCGTGGGGCATGGTTCTCTCGACCCTCTTTTTTGTGCTACTCATGGTTGCCGCCCTGACCTCCACCATTTCGCTGCACGAGGTGATCACCGCATATCTGCACGAGGAGTGGCGACTCGCACGCCGCACAGCCGCATGGATCACCACGCTCGGAACGGCCGCATTGGCATCGCTCGCCTCGCTTTCGCTGGGGGTGTTGAATGGTTACAAAATTTTTGGATTGAATCTTTTCGACGCCCTCGACTTCACCTCGGCAAATATCCTGCTGCCCATAGGCGGCTTGTTCACCTCGTTGTTTGTGGGTTGGCGGATGCGTCGCAAGGCGTTCGACGCCGAGTTCACCAACGACGGCACACTGCCCTTCCGCATTCGTCCGATCCTCATCTTCCTGCTGCGTTGGGTCTGCCCCGCGGTGCTATTACTGGTTTTTCTCGATAATCTGGGTGCGCTGTAAAGCAGCGATCAACCTTTGTGCTTGTATCGCGAGGGGGAGGTTCCGGTGTGCTGTTTGAAGTACTTACCGAAGAACGATTGGGTGGAAAAATTGAGGTGATAGGCGATCTCCTGAATGCTCATACCGGAGTATTTGAGCAGCGTCTTCGCCTCCAAAATCACCGACTCGTCGATCCACCGCGCCGCCGTCTTGCCGCTCATATCTTTGACAATGGCAGAGAGGTATTTGGGGGTGATATTCATCAACTTAGAGTAGAAACGCACGTTGCGTTCGCGCTTGTGGTGACGTTCGAGCAGGGTCATGAACTCCTCGAAGAGAATCTCGCAACGTCCCTGCTTTTGTTCGCTCTTCTGCTCGCGCTGGTTGATCTCGGTGATGATGTAAAATATGGTGGTGAAGAGGGTGCGAATAATTTCATGGCGATAGCGCTCTTTGTCGCTCTGCAACATGGTCTTTATCAGGCGGAAAAGCTCTCTTATTTCGGTAACATCCTGCTCCGTGACCGCCAGTACGGGGGCTTTACCGAAACGCATATAGATAGGGAGCGAGGTCGAGAGGTCGATCTGGATCTCGTTGACAAACGACTTGGAGAAGGCGAGGCAGTAGGCCGCCGCATCGGGCGAACACTTCATCGTGCGGATGATGCTGTCGGGGTTGAAGAAGACGATCATGTTGGGCTTGACTTGATAGTTTTGCATATCAATCGAAACCGTCGCCTCGCCACTCATCATGATGATCGAGGTGAAGCCGTCGATCATCACAGGCGAGCTGGTGGTGGCATTGCTATTGATGTCGAGCGTGGTGATGATCATGTCGTCCGAAAGGTACGACACATCGTTCATCTCCTTCTTCATGCGAGAAATGGAAACTTTGCGCAAACTCGAAGAGGAGCCGCTTGCTGGCTTAGTAGTCGTTTTATCCGTCTCTATCATTTTGTTGTGTTTGTGGCACAAAAGTAACAACTTTTGGTCAAAACAGCAACAATATTTCCACTCTTTTTATTTTTGCTGTGGACAAACAATCTGCAACTCGCCCTCAAGGCACTCGATATGCAGCGGAAAGTGCGCCCCTTGCTGTCCATCGACATCGGTCGGCTCATCGAGCGGCGAGGTGATCTTGAGCTGTGCAGCACGCAGGTGTCGCACCGCCTTCGGATGCCCCCCCAAGAGGTAGCGCAGCATGGCAAAAATGGAACAGAAAAAGTTCTTTTTTTCCAGCAAAATACAGTCGAACAGCCCATCTTTGATACACGAGCGGCGCGCCAAGCGGAATCCACCTGCCGTCTCGCCATTGAAAATCAACACCATAAGAGCATTGAAATCAAACTCCTCGCGCTCGCTACATACGTGCAGCGGCACGGCGTGCATCGAACGCAACTCCTTCGCCCCCTCGATCAGATAGGCCAGCTTACCAATTTTGTGTTTGCGCTCGTCGGTCGTACGTTGCGAGGTGGTCGTAAAGATGCCGAAGCTGAAAACGTTGACAAAATGCAGCCCATTCACACAGCCGCAGTCGATGCGCTCGACCGCTCCGTCGAGGATCTGCTGCGCCGCCTCCAGTGGATTTTTAGACATACCAATCGCCCCCGCAAAATCGTTCGCCGTACCCGACGGGATGACCGCCAAACGGATGTTCAACCCTTTACGTTTCATGCAGTTGGTGACGTAGTTCATCGTTCCGTCGCCCCCCGCGGCAATCAACAGATCGAGCTGTTCACGCCCCTCGAAAGGGTTGGTGCGGAAATCAATCGGCTGTGCCGAAATTGTATGTCCCTGCTCACGAAACAGGCGACAAACGCCCTCGGCTGTCGCCTCGGCACGTCCGCGTCCAGCCTTCACATTATATAAAAATAAAACCTTCATCGCTATTGCATTATTAAGGATTTCATGGCAGGCGAGACGAACTCTTCGTAGCGGTCACCCTCGCCCGCAAGGATGAAGTAGACTTTCACATCGGGCATGGTCGCCACCGCAGCCAGCGCATCGTCGGCACCCATTGCCAAAAACATGGTTCCCAAAGCATCTGCCGTGGCGCAATTATCCGCCACCACGGTCACCGACAACAGCCGCGAAAGGGCGCTATAACCCGTCAGCGGGTCGATCGTGTGGGCTACTTTTCGACCATTGGCGTCGATATAAAAACGGCGGTAATTGCCCGATGTAGCCAAGCCACCCGCCTGCAACTGCACCCTTTTTTGCAGATATTGACCAAAGGAGTCGTTGCCGTCGAAGGGGGTTTCGATCCCCACACGCCACGGATTGCCCTGTGCGTTGACCCCTTTACAGCGGATCTCGCCACCGATATCCACGATATAATTTTGCGCCCCCAGCCGCTCCACCAACGCTGCCAGCAGATCCACCGTGTAGCCCTTGGCTATGGAGTTAAAATCGAGCTGCACACGGGGGTCATCCTTCTGCAACCGCCCATCGACGATGCGCACCTTCTGACGTCCAACAAATTGCAGGATCGAATCGATGTTGGGATCCGCCGTGCGCTCCTTGCCCGCAAAACCCCACACTTCGACCAACGGTTTGACTGTCACATCGTAGCGACCGCCACTCAAAGCCCCTATGCTATCTGCCAATAGCAAATTGTAGCGGATATGCTCATCGACCGAGTCGGTTTGGTTGCGGTTCAGGCGATTCAAAAGCGAGTTCTCATCGAAGAGCGACATGGATGCCTTTGCTTCGCGATCGAGCTGCTGCACAGCAGCATAGAGTTCCTGCGAGGTGGTCTTGCGCACATCTGCCGAGACGTGGAGGGTGGTGCCAAGCATCACACCGTCAACGACAACCTGTTTGGGAGCTTGTGAGCAGCCCGTCACCGACACAGCAACCAGCGCAGCACAAAGCACATAAAGGGTTTTAGTCATCATATATCTAAGTTGTTTGGCTGCAAAAATAATGTTTTTACGATGATATCCGCGCATTTCATTGTAAAAAGGTAAATATTTGCAGATTGCAGATTGCAGATTGTGAATTATTTCGTACCTTTGTCGAACGCTCTGGCGTGATCTTCAGTAAGGGGGATGCGTCGTAGAGTGGAACTAAATAAACATACATACAATGGCTTATTTAACAGCAGAAAAAAAGCAAGAGCTTTTCGGTTCGTACGGCAAGTCTAACACAGATACTGGTTCTCCCGAGAGCCAGATCGCACTGTTCTCTTTCCGTATCAGCCACCTTACGGAACACCTCAAGGAGAACAAACATGACTTCGGCACACAGCGCTCGTTGCTGCGTCTGGTCGGCAAGCGCCGCCAGTTGCTGGAGTACCTGAAGGAGATCGACATCGAGCGTTACCGCGCAATCGTGAAGACACTTAATCTCCGCAAGTAATCCGAGAGAACAAAATGAGGGCAATTCCACACAGAGGGAGTTGCCTTCATTTTCGTAAAGCGAAAATTAAAACACATTAGGTATATCTATTTATGGAAGAGAAGAAGTTGTACAATGCCGTACAGAAGTTCATAAAGCTCGCCGACGGACGCGAGATTATGATCGAAACAGGCAAGTTGGCTAAACAAGCCGACGGTGCCGTAGTCGTCAAACAGGGCGACACCATGCTTTTGGCTACCGTCGTGGCTGCCAAAGACGCAAAACCCGATACCGATTTCATGCCCCTATCGGTGGAGTACAAGGAGAAATACGCCTCCTGCGGACGCTACCCCGGTGGTTTCATGAAACGCGAAGGTCGCGCAAACGATAGCGAAATTCTGGTTTCGCGCCTGATCGACCGCGCCCTACGTCCCCTGTTCCCCGCGGACTACCACGCAGAGGTCTACGTCTCGGTGACGCTGATCTCGGCAGAAAAAGATATTCAGCCCGACGCGCTGGCTGGACTGGCTGCCTCGGCTGCCCTCGCCGTTTCGGACATCCCGTTTGGAGGTCCAATCTCGGAGGTTCGCGTGGCACGCCTCAATGGCGAATATGTCATCAACCCCACCTTCTCGCAGATGAAGGAGATTGATCTGGACATCATGGTTGCCGGCACGATCGACAACATCCTCATGGTCGAAGGTGAGATGCACGAAGTCTCGGAAGAGGTGATGCTCGGAGCGATCAAATTCGCACACGAGGAGATCAAGAAACATTGCGCCATGCAGATCGAACTCTCGAAGGAGCTGGGCAAAGATGTGAAACGCACCTACTGCCACGAAGTGAACGACGAAGAGTTGCGCCAAGTGGTGATCAAAGAACTCTACGACAAGGCTTACGCCATTGCTACAAAAGGGGCGATGAAGCACGAGCGCGAAGAGATGTTCGAAGCATTGGAGGCTGAATTCATGACCCGCTACTCGGAAGAGGAGCTGTCTGAAAAAGCACCCTTGATTCACAAATATTTCCACGACGAAGTGCTGAAAAAGGCGATGCGTAACATGGTTCTCGACTTGGGTCGCCGTCTGGACGGACGTCGCACCGACGAGATTCGCCCCATTTGGTGCGAAGCAGGCTACCTGCCCGCAGCACACGGCTCGGCGATCTTCACCCGCGGCGAGACGCAGTCGTTGACAACCGTCACGCTGGGTACAAAACTCGACGAGAAACAAAAAGACGAAGTACTCGTACAAGGCACCGAGAAATTTGTGCTGCACTATAACTTCCCTCCCTTCTCTACGGGCGAGGCAAAGGCATCACGCGGCTTGAGCCGTCGTGAGATCGGTCACGGACACCTCGCATGGCGCGCTCTGAAACCGATGATCCCCATGGGTGCTGAGAATCCCTACGCAGTGCGTGTGGTTTCGGACATCCTCGAATCGAACGGTTCATCGTCTATGGCAACCGTTTGCGCAGGTACATTGGCGCTGATGGATGCAGGCGTGAAGCTCAAAAAACCCGTTTCGGGTATCGCCATGGGTCTGATTTCGGACTCCACGACGGGCAAATGGGCTGTGCTGTCCGACATTCTCGGTGACGAGGATCACTTGGGCGACATGGACTTCAAGGTCACTGGCACACGCGACGGTATCACCGCCACACAAATGGATATCAAAGTCGACGGCTTGTCGTACGAAGTACTGGCAAAGGCGCTGGAGCAGGCTCGTGTAGGGCGTATGCATATTCTGGGCAAGATTACCGAGTGTCTGGCAGAACCACGTGAGGACTACAAACCCTTCGTGCCTCGGATCGTGCAGATCACCATTCCGCAAGATATGATTGGCGCTATCATCGGCCCCGGCGGAAAAGTGATTCAGGACATCCAGAAGACAACGGGTACCACGATCACCATTACAGAGGTCGATCAGAAGGGTATTGTCGACATCTTCGGTATCGACAAGGATGCTCTCGAAGCAGCACTGGCTCGCATCAAGGCGATCGTTGTGATCCCTGAGGTGGGTGAAGTATATATAGGTAAGATCCGCTCGATCGTCGCTTTCGGCGCCTTCGTGGAGATCATGCCGGGCAAGGATGCGCTGTTGCACATCTCGGAAATCGACTACAAACGTTTCGAGACGATGGATGAGACGGGGCTGAAAGAGGGCGACACGATTGAGGTGAAGCTCATCGGTCTCGATCCAAAGACCAACAAGTTGAAATTGTCACGCAAAGTGCTGTTGCCCAAACCTGAAGGTTGGGTGGAGCGTGAGCGTAAACCCCGCGAAGATCGCGGTGAGCGCGGCGATCGCCGTGAGCGCCCAGAGCGTCGCGAACACCACGAACACAACTCGGCAGAGTAAATGAATAGCCCATTTTGGGTAAACAACGAAAAAACCCGCAAAATATTGCATATTTAACGATAGTTTTTTATATTTGCGGAACAAATCGTTCATTTAACACGCATACAAGGATTTACATAGCACAAAAACACAAACATTTAATAAACAATTTTAACCTATTTTAATTATGAAAAAGCTGATGAAATTAAGCATGGTACTCGTGATTGTCGCAATGGCATTCTCGAGCTGCAACTGCTTTAAGAAAATGGCGCGCAACCAAAACGATGTGAAGTTGACCTGCACTCCCGAAGTGTTGGCGCTGAACAACGGCATCGTAGCCGCTGACATCAACGTAACTTTCCCCGCTAAGTACTTCAACAAGAAGGCTGTGCTGAAAGTTACCCCCGTACTCGTATTCGAGGGCGGCGAAGTTGCAGCAAACACACTGTACCTTCAAGGTTCGAGCGTTGACGACAACTACACCGTTGTTGCAGCTCACGAAACAGGCGTATTCTCGCAACACGTGGAGTTCCCTTACGATGCACGTATGGACCAATGCGAATTGCAGTTGCGCGCTGAGATCAAATGTCCTTCGGGCAAATGCAAAGAGTTCACACTCGTAAACCTGAACAACGGCGCTATCCCCACCAAGGGCGAGGCTGCTGTCTTGGCAGGTGCTGACGAAGCTGCTAAAGCTGTGTTGGCTAAGGAGTTCGGTCTGACGATCGCTTACGGTCTGAATACCCTTCAGAAAGATATCAACTATGGTGACATGATGCAGATCATGCCGAACAACTACAAGAAGGTGAACACCGTAGTTACCAAAGCTGACATCCTCTACGCTATCAACTCGGCGAAAGTAAGCACCAAAGCTGAGAAGAACGCTGACCTGAATAACTTCAAGGCAAACGTAGACGCCAACAAAAAGAACGACCGCGCATCGCAGAGCATCGCAGTGAAAGGTTATGCTTCACCCGATGGTCCCGAGGGATTCAACGACAAACTTTCGAAAGAGCGTAGCGAGACTGGTAAAACAACCATCTCACAGTTGCTGAAAAACGCAGGTCTCGATGTAGATGCTGCTGCTTACGGCGAGGACTGGGACGGCTTCAAAGAGATGGTCGAGAAATCGGACATCAAAGACAAAGCCCTGATCCTTCAGGTGTTGAGCCTTTACAGCTCGTCGACACAACGCGAGAGCGAGATCAAGAATATGTCCACCGTATTTGGTGAGCTGAAATCGGAGATCCTGCCCAAACTGCGTCGCGCTCAAGTTGTTAACACAACCGACATCCAAGGTCGCACAGACGAGGAACTCGTACAGTGCATCATGAAGAATGAGAAACTGACCGCTGAGGAATACCTCTATGTTGCTGACACACAGGCTGAAACTCCCGAGGAGAAAGCAATTATCCTTGGTGTTGCTGTCAAAGAATACCCTGCTGATGCTCGCATCCAGAATAACTTAGGTGTTGCACAGGCTCAGTTGGGCGACAACAAAGCTGCTTTGGCTTCGATCGAGAAGGCTGCCAAATTGGACGCTTCGAGCGAGATCAACAACAACTTGGCTATGGCTAACCTCGCAAACGGCAACGTGGCTGAGGCTAAGAAGTACGCTAAAGCTGGTGACGCTCAGACCAAAGCTGCGATTGCTGCCGCTGAGGGCGACTACAAAGCTGCTGCCAAAGGCTTGAACGGCTACAACGCTGCTATTGCCGAGACCATGAACAGCAACTACGCTGCTGCTAAGAAGGCTATTGCAAACGACAATTCGGCAAAAGCGGACTACCTGCGCGCTGTGATCGCTACGAAAGAGGGTGATGCAAACACCGCAGACGCTCAGCTGAAGAGCGCTGTCAAGAAAGATCCTAAGCTGGCTGAGAAAGCTGCCAAAGACGTCAACCTCAAAGCAAAAACTTGCGTGAAAGAGAAACTGACGAAGGCTGAGATCAAGCAGGCGAAGAAAGATGCTAAAGCAAAAGCTAAGCAGGCTGAGAAAGATGCCAAAGCTAAAGCTAAAATGGTAGAGTCGAAGACCGAGGCGAAAGCTCAGGCTGCGGAGGCTACTGTTGAAACCAAAGCTAAAGCCGCTGAGGCAAAAGCAGAGGATAGCGTAAAGCAGGCAAAGGCTGAGGCTAAGCAGGCTGAGAAAGATGCTAAAGCAAAAGCTAAGCAGGCTGAGAAAGATGCCGAAGCAAAAGCTAAGCAGGCTGAGAAAGATGCCAAAGCAAAAGCTAAAGCTGCAATCGAGAAGTTGTAATAAAACATCCGATTCAAATAAAATAAGTCCGAATCCTATGGGTTCGGACTTATTTTTGCTGGTAGGTAGATCGGTATAGAATTTTTGCTTATATTTGTAAAAAATAGAAGAACAGTATGGAATACGCTAATCATCTGAAAGAATACGCCCCTGCACCCACTCCAGCGCAGGTGGACGAAGAGGTGGCTCGCATACGCGCTGCCGCTCACCGCAACGAGAACACCGAAGTTTACAAATTGTGCTACTCGACCATCGACCTGACCACCCTGTCGTGCAACGACTCTGAAACGTCGGTGACCGCTTTTGCAAAAAAGGCAACTGCCTTCTACAACCAATATCCCCACATTCCCAACGTGGCTTCGATCTGTGTCTACCCCTCGTTTGTCGAGACGGTAGGTGTGGCGGTCGACGGCACCTCGATGCGCATCACCAGCGTGGCTGGCGGTTTCCCCGCGTCGCAAACCTTCTTGGAGACCAAAGTTTTCGAGATCGCCATGGCGATCGAGAACGGCGCCGACGAGATTGACATCGTCCTCAACGTGGGTAAGATGCTCACGGGCGAGTACGACGAGGCGGCAAACGAGGTGGAGGTCATCCGCGGCGAGATGGATGAAGGCATTGTCCTGAAGGTGATCATCGAGTCGGGTGCGCTGAAGACACCAGAGCTGATCCGCAAGGCTTCGCTGCTCTCGATGTTTGCAGGTGCCGACTTTGTGAAGACCTCCACGGGCAAGATCGACGTGGCAGCAACACCCGAAGCGGCTGTGGTCATGTGCCACGCAATCAAAGATTACTTCGCCAAGACGGGTCGCCGCGTGGGCTTCAAAGCCGCAGGCGGTGTCCGCACGGCACAAGATGCTGCGCTCTACTACACCATCGTCGAGGAGATCCTCGGCAAGGAGTGGTGCACGCCCGATTTGTTCCGCATTGGAGCTTCGTCGGCAGCCAACAACCTGCTCTCCGCTATCGAAGGCAGCGAGATCAAGTACTTCTAATCGAGCAACATCGCTATAAGTAAGCGGCTCTGTCTTTCGAGACAGAGCCGCTTACTTAGTTTCCGCGATTGGGGAGTCCGTATAGTAGCCGTGGTTAGCTACGCCCCCTATTTTTGCACATGCAACGAATCGGAGAGCGGAGCGGGAGCAGTCAACGAATCTGGCACAGAGACAGACAGCGTGTCGGATGTCACAACCCGCACAGAATCAACCGCCACCACAGGTTGGAAAGCCAACGAGGAAAACGGCTCCTCGCGCAACGCAGCAAAGACGATGACTGCAATCACCGCCAGCGCAACCAGAATACCAATCACTTTTTTTATCATTTCACAGGCTTGTTAAGTACCTCGACCGAGCGCATCATCACGGCATCAATCGGGTAGATGTTGGCATAGAAAGCGTTGCTCTCCAGCACCGTATTACGCCCGATGTAGGCACGCAACTGTGCATTTATGAGCTGACGCGAGCGATCAATTTGGCGACGATTGGGGGCTACACCCTGCCGTGCTGCGTAGCGGACAAAGTCGTCGAAGAGCGTGACATCACTGTCGAGCAGCCTTTGCAACGAAGCAATCGTAGTCACACCGTTCAGAGCCGTGCGGTGTCTGTCGGCATACTCCATGGTGAAGCGATAGAGGATGTTACGCCCCACGACCTCAACAAAATAGGGCGACACGTCGGTCGTATCGGCAGGCACGAAGAGGTCGGGCATGATGCCGCCACCACCGTAGACCACCTTGCCTTTGGGGGTCACGCGCCGCAGGGAGTCGGCAAAATGGATGCTGTCGGCACGGAAAAATTCGTTATTTTCGTAGCGATGCAGCAGGTCTGCCTCGTAATTCTCGGCACGCCCCACCACATATGGTTTTTGAATCGATCGCCCCGTGGGGGTGAAATAGCGCGCCGTGGTCAAGCGCAATGCCGAACCGTCGGGATAGGGTATCTGACGCTGCACCAACCCTTTGCCGAAAGATCGGCGACCGATGATCGTACCGCGATCGTTGTCTTGAAGCGCGCCAGCGAGTATCTCACTCGACGAAGCACTCCCCTCGTCGATCAGCACCGCCACGTCGATCTTCTGAGCCGATCCCGTGCCGTCGGCATACTCCTTCACCTGTTGGTGGTACCGATCTTCGGTGTAGACGATGAGCTGTCCTTTGTGCAGAAATTCGTTGGCAATCGAGATCGCCTGATCGAGGTATCCGCCCGAATTACCGCGCAAATCGAAGATCAATTTCTTCATGCCACCCGCGCGCAACTGCGCCAGCGAGCGGATTAATTCGTCGTGTGAGGTGCGCGAAAACTGCCCCAATTTGATATATCCGATCTGCTTGGTGAGCATGAACGACGCCTCGATACTCTTGATCGGGATCACGTCGCGCACCACATCCACCTTCACCAAATCGGGAATTCCGACCCGCTGCAAGCTCAGTTTTACGTGCGAGCCGCGCTTTCCGCGCAACAATTTCATCACCTCGTTGTTGGGCATTTTCTTCCCCGCAATGAGCGAATCATCCACCCGAATGATGCGATCTCCCGGCTGCACGCCCGCCTTTTGGCTGGGTCCCGACGGCACAACATTCAGCACCACCACCGTGTCCGTCGACATATTGAACACCACGCCGATGCCGTCGAACTCGCCTTCCAAGGGTTCGTTCAGCGCCTGCATCTCCACAGCAGGAATATAAACCGAGTGAGGGTCAAGCTCTTGCACCAACAGTGGGATCACGTGTTCGGCAAGCGAATCGAGCGACATGGAGTCGACATATTCACGTTCGATGAGCGAGAGCGTGTAGGCTAACTTATTCTGTTCGAGCTGCACGAAGGCTGTTTGAATCTGCTGTTCGGTCGAATGACGCCCCATGTAGCGCCCAAACCACAGCCCCAACACCACCCCCGCAGCGAGCAGCAGCGGAAACCAAATAACCTGTTTCGAATTTTTATACATTTTTATTTATTCTTAAACGTGTAAGTCAACCCGACACTCAACAGCGTTTGGGTCTGCACATCAAGATTTTGCGCGCGGTTGTAGTAGAGTTGAAAACTAAACGTTGTGGAGAGGTATTTTGTTGCTTTGATGTCGATCGTATTCTCCCAGCGCACAGTCGGGTGGATCGACAAACGCGGCTTTTCTTTGATATTGGGCTTCTCGACGCTGTTCCATTTGTCGAATGCCTGTTGAAATTCGGTGAAGTCGGAATATTTATTTTTCTGCCCGATGTTCGTGATCCAGCCGTAGAAAGCAAAGAGGGTTGTACGGTAGCGGATGATCCCTTGACGACCAAAAGTGCGGTCGTAGTCGATCTGGATAGACGAACCACCCTCCCACTTCGAGGTGTTATCAGGATCTTCGATACCATAGAGATAGCCGTTTTTACGAACAATCTCATTCTCGACGAATGTACCGCTCAATGCCAGCGGCGAGAGGTTGACCACAAAGGGCCATTTGGGTTTGGGACAAGTGTAGGTCACACCCAGCGAGGCATCGAAGTAACCCGGCGCCATGAAGGTGCTTTTGCGGTGGGTCTCCTTCTGCTCGGTACGCGATTTATAGCCATTGACAAATTGGCTACGGAATTTGATGATCGAGCCATATGACCAGTTTTTCGACATTTTGAACGAGGGAGCTGTGGAGATCAGAAATTCATCTTGATTCTTGAACCACACCCCTTCGCTCGACGCCGCGCCGTCCTCACCCACCATCTCGACCTTCATGCGGTTGTAGCCGAATTTCGCCCCAAATTTCGTCTCGATGAAAAAGAGGTTTTTCTTGAAGGTGTGGTGCAAGAATGCCGAAAAAATCATAGCAATCGAGTTGTCACCACCCGAAGTCTTGATCCACGAATCGCTATACGCGGTCAACGTACCTTGCAACCCCGCGCCATACTCCAAAAAGTTGCGCTCCTTGCGGATCGCAGCACGCTCGGCGCGGTATTTGGCGGGGCTGAAAAAATCAGGCGCTACCTGTGCCGATTTTATGGGATTGGCAAAGGCTCCATCCTCCTTTTTTGCCGCGACCTCGTCCATCGAAATCTGCGCCATAGCTGTCACACAACTGGCAACAGTCATCAAAATAGTCAAATAAAAATACTTCATAGATTTTCTTTTCTGCCATGCAAATTTATGAAAACTATTTATAAATCCGTACATTTGCCACAACGAATATCAAAAAGCATACAAATGAAATTTTTCGGCGCACACGTCAGCGCAGCGGGCGGCATCGACAATGCCCCACGCAACGCACACAACATAGGAGCCACCGCCTTTGCCCTCTTCACCAAAAATCAGCGGCAATGGAGCGCTGCCCCTCTCACCCCCGCGCAGATCGAGACCTTCCGCGCCACCTGCGACGAGCTGGGCTACACCGCCGCGCAGATCCTGCCGCACGACTCATACCTGATCAACTTGGGGCATCCCGAACACGAACCTTTAGAGCAGTCGCGCGCGGCGTTCATCGACGAGATGACGCGCTGCGAGCAGCTGGGACTCGATCGTCTCAACTTCCACCCCGGCAGCCACTTGACGAAGATCACCGCTCTGCAAAGCCTCGACCGCATTGCCGCATCCATCAACCTCGCCCTCGAACGCACGCACGGTGTGACGGCGGTGATCGAGAACACCGCAGGACAGGGTTCGAACCTCGGCTTCGCCTTCGAACACCTCGCCTACTTGATTGACAAGGTGGAAGATAAGTCGCGTGTGGGGGTCTGCATCGACACCTGCCACGCCTTCGCCGCGGGCTACGACCTGCGGACTGCCGAGGCGTGCGAGGCGACCTTTGCTGAGTTTGAGCGGGTTGTGGGCTTCCGCTATCTGCGGGGGATGCACCTCAACGACGCCATGAAGATCCTCGCGAGCCACGTCGACCGCCACGCCCCGCTGGGCGAGGGGATGATCGGGCAGGAGTGCTTCCGCTACATCGCCCGCGATGCCCGCTTCGAGGGCATCCCGCTGATCCTCGAAACCCCCGACGAGAGCCAATGGCCGACCGAGATCGCCCGTCTGCGCGCCTTCGAGGTGGAGTAGAACAGCAACGACACACATCACGCAAACGCCTCCCCAAAAGTGATTTTGGGGAGGCGTTTTAGTTAGAAAACAGCTTCTTAATATTTATAGCGCATCCACTTGTAAAGCTCCTTGAAGCTCGGCTTCTTGCCGTACATGAAGATGCCCACGCGGTAGATCTTCGCCGAGAGCCACACCATGACCACAAACGAGGCGTAGAGAAGTGCCAACGAAAGGAGTATCTCCCACGTGGGGATCCCGCACGGGATGCGCGCAATCATCACAATGGGGGAGGTGAGTGGAATCATTGAACCCCAGAAAGCAAGGGTCGAGTTGGGATCGTTCATCACCGACATCGAGATCAGGAAGGCGAGGATAATCGGGATCATAATCGGCGTCTGGAGCTGCTGTGCATCTTGAATGCTATCCACACTCGAACCCACGGCGGCAAACATGGCCGAGTAGAGCAGATAACCGCCGACAAGGAACAACACCAAGTAGCCGAAGATCATGGCTACGTAGCCGAAGTCGGTGGCGGCACTCAGGGTACTCATCATTTCGGGACTTATCCCCATGGCAGAGGCCGAGTCCGCCGCATTGGGAACTCCCGCCTGCATCGACTGCGCAGCTGCCATGATGTCGGCAGGCATGACATAGTGCAGAATCAAAGCCCCAATACCAACCACCAGCACACCCCACAGCAGGATCTGCACCACAGCCACGGTGGCGATGCCAAGGATTTTGCCCATCATCAGATCAAACGGGCGCACGGACGAAACCATGACCTCCAGCACGCGGCTATTTTTCTCCTCGATGACACTCTGCATCACCATGGCGCCGTAGATGAGCAAAAACATATAGAGCAGCATCCCCATGGCGATGCCCACAACGCTCGCGAAAGCCGACGATTTTGCCTGCGAATCCTCCTCCTGCGACTCGTCGTTGCGGAAGGTTTGAATCGTGACCGTCGTCTTGACTTCGTCCAGAATCTGCGAGAGGTTCTCTATATTATAGGTCTTGAGCTTCGCCTCCTCGATGATATCCTCGATTTGCGAGCCGATGCCCCCCTCGATCGAAAGCGACGACGACGAGTTGGCATAGAGCTTCACGTTGTTGGGGTTGGTCATCACGTCGGCGCCAATCCACAGCACACCAAAGTGATCCACCAACTCTTTGCGCGCGCTGTCCAGCTCCAGCGTGGTCGGCTCGAACAACATATCGCCCGTGCTTTCGAGCTGCGGCAGGATCAAGCCGCTCTCGTCGATCACGGCAATACGCTTGGTCTCACCGCCCGCGAAACGCATGATCAACGCTGGTGCCGCCATGAGGGCGATCATCAATATGGGCATGAGAATGGTGGTGATGATGAAAGATTTTTTGCGAACGCGCTCGTTGAATTCGCGCTCGATGATAATACCTATCTGTGACATAATATTCTATTTATATTGTTTATAAAGAGCCATTTACGGCACGAATAAAAATATCGTTCATCGAGGGAATGATCTCGTTGAAGGAGCGAATTTCGACCGCCTCATTCAGCGAGGCAATCACCCCGCGCACCTCCTCGTCGCGCTCGACGTGCAGCTTGAGCGTACGGTAGACCGACTGCTCCTCACTCCCTTCAAGGATCTCGCAACGCCCCGCAACGGCACGCTCCAAGGCACTCTGCTCACCGCGATAAGCAACCTCGAAAAGGTTGTTTCCATGGCGGTGGCGGATATCATCCACCTCGCCCGAAAGGATGTTATGGGATTTGTTGATCAGCGTGATGTGGTCGCAGATCTCCTCGACCGACGACATATTGTGGGTCGAGAAAATCACCGTCGAACCCTTGTCGCGCAGTGCCAGAATCTCCTCTTTGAGCAGATTGGCATTGATCGGATCGAAGCCCGAAAAGGGTTCGTCGAAGATCAGCAATTCGGGTTCGTGCAGCACCGTGATGATGAATTGCACCTTCTGCGCCATTCCCTTCGAAAGTTCCTCGATGCGCTTATCCCACCAATCTTCGATGCCGAATTTCTTGAACCACACCTTCAGGCGCGTCACCGCCTCGCGGCGCGATAGCCCCTTGAGGCGCGCGAAGAAGACGGCTTGCTCGCCGACCTTCATTTTTTTGTAGAGACCCCGCTCCTCAGGCATATAACCAATACGGTATATATCAGCTGGCTCGATCTCGCGATCGCCTAAAAATACGCGTCCTGTGTCGGGCGCTGTGATGCGATTGATGATGCGGATGAGGGTTGTTTTTCCTGCGCCATTGGGTCCTAAAAGCCCGTAAACAGAGCCTTGAGGAATGGAGAGAGAGACGTCATCGAGTGCAGTATGTTCCGCAAAATGCTTCGAAACGTGTTCAACGCGTAGTATATCCATATTCGCAAATTTGGGTTAATAATTTGTCAAAAGTACAAATAAATTCTCTGTTTTGTTACGCAGAAGAGGATAAATTCAGCTATCTTTGCATTACTTAAAAACTGATTCGCATGAAACAATGTGTCCTTATCAGCGGCGGAGCGGGCTTCATCGGCTCGCACACAGCCGTTGAACTTACAGCCGCTGGATTCGACGTGGTGATCGTCGACAACCTCTCGAATAGCGATCTGCATGCCGTCGAAGGCATCCGCAAAATCACGGGCGTCGAGATCCCCTTCGTGCAGGCCGACTGCTGCGACAAAGAGGCTTTGCGCGCTCTATTTGAAAAGTATACGTTCGACTCGGTGATCCACTTCGCCGCCTCGAAAGCCGTGGGCGAGTCGGTCAGCGAGCCGATGAAATACTACCGCAATAACCTGCTGTCATTCATGAACATCATCGACCTGATGCGTGAATTTGGACGACACAATCTACTCTTCTCCTCCTCCTGCACGGTCTACGGCAATGCCGACAAACAGCCCGTCACGGAGCAGACCCCTCGCAAACCCGCCACCTCGCCTTACGGCAACACCAAGCAGATGTGCGAGGATATTCTTCGCGACTCGATCGCCGCCTACGAAGGGCTGCACGGCATTGCGCTGCGCTACTTCAACCCCATTGGCGGACACCCGTCGGCACTGATCGGCGAGCTGCCCCACGGCGTACCACAGAACCTGATTCCTTACCTCACACAGACCGCCGCGGGCATCCGCGAGTGTCTGAGCATCTTCGGCGACGACTACCCAACCCCCGACGGATCGAACGTACGCGACTACATCGACGTGGTCGATTTGGCAAAAGCCCACGTGGTGGCGGTACGTCGCATGGTCGAGGCGAAAAACAAAGAACCCTACGAGATTTTCAACATCGGCACGGGACGCGGCGTCTCGGTACTGGAGTTGGTGCGATGCTTCGAGCGGGTCAACAACCTCCAACTCAACTACAAGATTGTCGGTCGCCGCGAGGGCGATGTAATTGCCATTTGGGCCGACCCAACGCGCGCCAACAAGGAGCTTGGCTGGAAGGCGGAACGCACACTCGAACAGACACTTGCCGCCGCTTGGAAGTGGCAACAGCACCTCTGCGAGCGCAAGTAATAAAGCAATTTTCGAATGCGGACTTTTGAATTT
>JAVXFC010000011.1:0-27177 GCA_036658095.1 Alistipes sp.
GGGGGCATTTTGGTTCACCACCTTGATTTTGTCCTTCAACTCCCACGTCACGATCGTGCCGTCGAGCGAGGTACGGGTAGGTTCTTCGACCGCGGCACGGAGTTGATTGCCACGCACCGTTGGGTCGGTCGTCTCATCTTTGGAACAGTTAGAAAGGGTCACGGCTGCCACAAACAGCAGCAGACCCGAAAGGAAAGTTTTCTTCATTTTTCTGTTGTCTAAGGGTTAGAACGTCGTTATTTCCTCTTCGGTCATGAGTTCCGTGGTGGCAATCGATTCTGCGAAGCCCTGCTCAACCTGAAGGTGAATAATCTCGATGCTGGGCATCGTGTAATTGCTGCGTTCCATGGTGTTCGTAATTTCCATAATCTTGTTTTATTTTTAGTAATAGTTATTTTAGTTTGCGTTGTATGTTTTGCATAACGAATCATTCTGATGGGCATACCTCCCCCTAATTATTAAACACTTTATTTCGGGTGTAAAGATACGACATACCTATGGATAGTTTTTTACCATATTAAAAAAGGTTTTTATCAAATAACAAATTATCGTTTGTCAAATTAGCAATTTCTTATCAAATAGTAAATATCGAGGAGGTATATTGCAATTTAGCCACTTTTTGGTGGCGGAATACCTGCCTTTTTGTCCTTTGCCTATCCGCGATGTTGGACGCAAAAAAAAGGTAAGTAACAGGGGCTTGTTTGTGAAAAAATTCAATTTCGAAATTTGAATTTTGCATTTTGTATTTTATTTGTCTACCTTTGCGCCCGTATTCACAAGGGGTGCCTTACTATCAGGCTGAGATTATACCCATCGCACCGGACACGGGTAATGCCGATACCGGGACGCATAATCTATCAACATACCCCTTTTCTGTTCTTTAACTAACTTAAAAGTTTACATGAAAAGGATCTCTTTCCTCCTCGCATTAGCAGCCATAGGTGCTGTGAATGCACAAACAATCAGCGCGCAGCAGCCGAACAAAGATTCGATGCAGCTCTACAAATTGCAGTCGATTGAAGTGACTGCCACCCGTGCTTCGGACAAGATGCCCGTTGCCTACACCGACCTCTCGCAGCAGGTGATCGCCAGCAACAACTACGGTCAGGATATTCCATTCCTGCTGGCATTGACCCCCTCGGTGATAGCCACCTCCGAAACCGGTATTGGCGTAGGCGCCACCTCCATGCGTATGCGCGGTACGGACGCATCGCGGCTCAACGTCACCGCAAACGGTGTGCCGATGAACAACCCCGACTCGCACGGTACCTATTGGTATGATACCCCCGACTTCATCTCGGCGGTGGGGACGGTGCAGGTGCAGCGTGGTGCGGGTACATCGACCAACGGAACAGGTGCTTTCGGTGGAG
Organism: Alistipes sp.; assembly: GCA_036658095.1. Taxonomy (GTDB): domain Bacteria; phylum Bacteroidota; class Bacteroidia; order Bacteroidales; family Rikenellaceae; genus Alistipes. The sequence continues at coordinate 1,371 of JAVXFC010000011.1, forward strand.
CGGTCAACATGACCACGGCAGCCCCCGACACTGCGTTCGGAGGCGATGCCAGCCTCTCCTACGGTTCGTACAACACCAACAAACAGGCGGTACACATCGGCTCGGGATTGATGGGCGGACATTGGCTCGTCGATGCGCGCCTGACGCACATCGGCTCGGACGGCTATGTGGATCGCGGTGCGACGGACCTCAAATCGTATATGTTCCAAGGGGCCTACTACAATGGAAATACCATGGTTAAGCTCCTCTCGTTTGGTGGCGTGGCGAAGACCTACCTCACCTACACGGGTGCGACGAAGGACGAAATGGCGAAGTATGGACGTCGCTACCATACCGACGGGCAGTATGTGACCTCCGACGGCCCATTTGTGCTGGCGGACGGTACGCACGTCAACTATTATGACGACCACACCGACAACTACCTGCAAACAAACAACCAACTCATCGTCAACCACCGTTTCAACGAGCGGTGGCAGATGAACGTAACGGGCTTTTATACCTATGGTTACGGATACTACAAACAGTATAAAGACAACGCAAAACTATACGAGTACAGCGTGGTGCCTGCTTACGACAAAGAGGGTAATAAAATTAAAAAAGACTTGATTCGCGAGAAGATCATGCGTAACCACTTCGGTGGCGTGAATGCCTCGGCAGGATACTCGGCACGCAACATCGATGTGGTGTTTGGCGGCTCGTGGAGCTACTACACCTGCCCTCACTGGGGCGAGCTGGACTGGATGCAGGATGCTCCCGAAGGCTACAATCCCGGCATGGAGTGGTATCGAAACAACGTCAACAAACAGGATGCCAACTTCTTCGCCAAGGCGAACTGGAAGGTGGCGAAAGGGCTGAATATCTTCGCCGATCTGCAATATCGTTTTGTGGACTACGAGGCGTGGGGCGTGAACGACAACTACGATTCGAGCCGCGTGAATGCCGACAAAACCGAGGGCGGTATGCAGCTCATCGACGTCGATAAAAGCTACAATTTCTTCAACCCCAAAGTGGGCTTGACCTATCAGTTTGCTAAGAACCACACCCTCTTTGCTTCGTTTGCCATTGCACAGAAAGAGCCAACCCGCAATGACTTCACAGATCGTTTCCGCGAGACCTTCCCCGTCGCGGAGAAGATGTACGACTACGAACTGGGCTACCAATTCGAAAGCCGCTATGTCACGGCAGGGGTCAACCTCTACTATATGGATTACAAAAATCAGCTGGTCAAGACGGGGCAGATCAACGACAACTACGACGCGCTGAACATCAACGTGGAAGACAGCTACCGCCGCGGTATCGAAATCATGGCTTCGGCACGCTTCACCAAGTGGTTCACGCTGGGCGCCAACGCCACCTTCAGCCAGAACCGCATCAAGGACTACACCAATAAAGTTGCCGACAGGGACGGCGGTTACAATGAAACCTACATGGGTACAACCACCATTTCCTACTCGCCTAACGTGATCAGCTCGGCGATCTTCGACTTCCATGTGGCGGGCTTCGAGGCGGTGTTCAACACGCAGTATGTCAGCGATCAGTACTTCACCAACTACAAAAACGACAACATGAAGTTGGACGCTTACTGCACCACCAACCTCAACTTGGGATACACCTTCCACACGCGCAATGCTAAGAGCGTGCGCTTGGGCGTGGCGATCTACAACATCTTCAATGCCGACTACTGCACCAATGGCTATGGCTTCTCGGAGTACTATGCCGACAAGGAGGGACAACCCAAAACACAGCACGACACGGCTTATTACTTCCCCCAAGCACCCGTAAACGTGCTGGCGAACGTGACCGTGACCTTCTAACAACACCCAAATGTTGACACTCGAAATCATAGGGACACTCGTCGGTCTGCTCTACCTCTACTTCGAATACAAAGCCAGTATCTGGCTCTGGGCGACGGGTATTGTGATGCCGGCGATCTACATCTTCGTCTACTACGATGCGGGGTTTTATGCCGATATGGGTATTCAATTTTACTACCTGCTGGCAGGTGGCTATGGGTGGACGATGTGGATGCGCAGGGCGCATCGCGATCAACCAACCACTGAGCGGCGGATATCGTCCATGCCCGTGGCTCGGTGGTTGCCACTCAGTGCCGTGACGCTCCTGTGTTTCGGCGCCATTGCCTTCATCCTGATCCGCTTCACCGACAGCACCGTCCCCTATGGCGACAGCTTCACCACCGCCTTGAGCATCGTGGGACTGTGGATGTTGGCGCAGAAATACACCGAGCAGTGGCTCGTGTGGGTGGCGGTGGATCTGGTCTGTGCGGCACTTTATTTCTACAAAGGACTCTACCCGACAGCGGTACTCTATGCGCTCTACACCGTGATCGCTGTCTTCGGCTATTTCAAATGGGTACGAATGATGAAAACAGCGGAACAAAATGGTTAAAATGGCTACTTCCAACGATCGCAGCGAGGTGGTGATCCTTGCCGACGGTGATTTTCCGACGGGCGTCGTGGCGGCAGCGTTGCTACACAACGCTCTACGCGTGGTTTGCTGCGACGGTGCTGCCGTGCGTTTCACGGCGCAGGGCGGTGTGCCGCAAGCCATCGTGGGCGACGGCGATTCGCTGCCTGCGGAGCTGCGTGCGCGCTATGCCGATTGTATTGTCCATGTGGCGGAGCAAGAGAGCAACGACCTGACGAAGGCGGTGCGCTACTGCATGGAGCAGGGCTGGCGCGAGATGGTGATTTTGGGCGCCACGGGACGCCGCGAAGACCATACGTTGGGGAATATCAGCTTGTTGCTCAACTATATGGAACTTGGCGTTGCCGTGCGCATGGTGACCGATTACGGTCTTTTTGACCCGGTGGCGGGCGAGGTGGCGGTCGAAAGTTATGCGGGACAGCAGGTCTCGCTCTTTGCCGATCGCCGCGCGGTGATCCGCGGTGTGGGCTTGAAATATCCGCTGCCCACACACCTGTCGGGTTGGTGGTCGGGGACGCTTAACGAGGCACTTGGCGACGTTTTTACGCTCCGTGTTACGGAACCTTCGCTCCTCTATCGACTGTTTTAACAGACCGTTTGAACGATACAGCCCCTGCATGAATTGTCATGCAGGGGCTGCTTTTTGTGTGCGTGGTCGATCCATTCGAGATGGAAGAACAACACCTTCTCGGCGATCCTTGGCGCTGTTTTATGGTGCCTCTTCGGCGATCTCTGACGCTGTCGAGGGGTCAACCGAGGGTAACCCTACTTTTTGGAGGTAGGCGGTGATTTCGTCGCGCAGGGTGCGGGGTGTCACACCGCACAGAACCAAGCGGTAGGAGTTGCGTATCTGCGCGCGCAGGAAGGCGTCGGGTAGGTCGCCCGTGGTGGCGATTGTGTTCCAGTGGCGCTTGTTCATGTGGAATCCGGGGGTGATTTCGGAGTGTCGATCGCGCAGAAGGATCGCCTCGTCGGGATCGCACTTGACGGAAAAACGCCCAAAATCGACCATGTCAGCATAGGCGAACATCTTGCCTCCGATTTTGTAGACCAGCGTCACCTCGTCGAAAGGGGTGGTCTCCTCGGCGAGCGGCAGCGACAGGCAATAATCACGAAACGAGAGAACATCCATGGGCGTTAGTAGGTTCCGAAGCGGTAGATAATCTTCTGACAGTAAAGCTCATCTGCCTGAAGTAGTGGGGTGGGGAAGTCGGCATGATGCACTGCGTCGGGGTGGTTTTGGCAGACGAGTGCCACCCCTGCGTGATTCGCATAGCGTCCGCCTGATTTGGTTTCGGGGCAGCCGCCTGCGAGCCGATTGCCTGTGTCGAGAACCACGCATGGATGCGAGGTCTGCACGTTCACGCAGCGTCCCGATTGCGGGCAGCGCAGCGTGGCGGCGTCGGTCAAAATATGGGGTTGCCAATGTGCAATTACGAACGGGTGGTTGTAGCCGCGCAGGGTGTGTATGTGGTTGAAATTCGCGTCGATAGCGGTGCGGAGCGAGCGCATTGTCCGAAAATCTTGTGGCGTATCTGCCACCTCAACAAACCTCCCCGTTGGGAGCTGTTCGTCGTCCAATTCGAGTGCCTGTGTGGCGTTGATTTGCACTTCGTGGTCGAGCGCCTCGCCCGCAGCCTCGCCTGCAAGGTTGAAATAAATTTGGTGGGTGAGATTCACTGCCGTGGGACGATCGGTGCGCGATAGATAGGTGATTTCCAATGCGTTGTCGTCGTCAAAATCGAAGATTACCTCGACATTCACCACTCCCGGATAGCCCTGATCGCCCTCTTCCGAAGTGAGCGACATGACCACCCGATTGGTCTCCACGCGTCCCTCCCATAGCCGATTGGCAAAGCCTTTCGTGCCACCGTTGAGGTGGTGTGCGCCGTGGTTGATCTCCAGCCGATGTTCCTCGCCCGCAATGGGCAGCTGTCCATAGGCAGTGCGTCCTGCGCAGCGCCCAAGGCACTTGCCGCACGATGCTGCGTCGCCAAAATAGCTCTCGAAATGGCGATAGCCGAGAACCACATCATCCATGTGACCCGTGCGATCAGGCATCGTGGCAGCGACCACTGCCGCGCCGTAGTTGCACAGTCGCACCTCTGCCCCTGCGCTGTTGCGCAGGGTGTAGAGGACGATTGCTTCGCCCTCGGCAGTCATGCCCCAGATGAGCTGCTCGATCTCCACTACGCGGTGGGTTGTAGATTTGTAAAGAGGTTGTCGATGCGACGCAGGGTCTCCGCTTGCCCAATGAACGAGGTGACCTCGTACATACCGGGCCCTTTGCCTGCACCCACAAGGGCGAGGCGCAAGGTGTTCATCACCTGCCCCATGCCGTAACCCTTCTCCTCGATCCATGCGTGTACGACGTGTTCGGTATGTTCGGCCGAGAAGTCGTCAACTGCCGCCAACACGGCGCGCAATTCGTGCAGGATGTCGGGATTCGTCCCCTTCCAATATTTTTTGCTCTGTTTCTCCTCGTACTCCGTCGGTGCGACGAAGAAAAATGAGGTCAGATCCCACAGATCGGTGATCAGTGTGGCGCGCTCCTTCATGATGCTTGCCGCGCGACCTGCCGCTTCGTCGGAGATTTCGATGTTGTGGGCGCGCAGAATCGGTTGGTAGAGTGCCGCAAGTTCGGCATCCGATTTACGGTGCATATATTGCGCGTTGAACCAATGGGCTTTTTCGGGCTGGAAGCGCGCTCCCGACTTCGACACGCGGTCGAGCGAGAAGTTTTCGATCAACTCTTGCATGGTGAAAAGCTCCTGTTCCGTGCCGGGGTTCCACCCCAACAGCGCGAGCATATTGATAAATGCCTCAGGCAGATAGCCGTCTTCGCGATAGCCGTGTGCCGTCTCGCCTGTGGGTGCCGTCCAGAAGAGCGGGAAGACGGGGAATCCCATTTTATCGCCGTCGCGCTTCGAGAGTTTGCCGCCGCCCGTGGGCTTCAGCAACAGCGGCAGGTGGGCAAATTCGGGCTGCGTAGCCGTCCAGCCAAATGCCTTGTAGAGCAGGTAGTGGAGCGGCAACGAAGGGAGCCACTCCTCGCCGCGAATCACGTGCGACACCTCCATCAGGTGGTCATCGACGATGTTGGCAAGGTGGTAGGTGGGCAGCGCATCGGCTGATTTGTAGAGTACTTTATCGTCTAAGGTCGAGCTGTTTACCTCCACATGACCGCGAATCAGATCTTCCATTTCGATCTTCTCGTTTTCGGGCATCCGAAAGCGGATCACCCACTGCTCGCCGCGTTCGATGCGTGCTTTGACCTCCTCGGCAGACAGCACCAACGAGGTGGCTAACTGCGTGCGCACGGCGTAGTTGTAGGCGAAAGCCTCGCCCCGCGCCTCCGCCTGCTTGCGCAGCGCGTCCAGCTCCTCGGCGGTGTCGAAGGCGTAGTACGCCCAACCCGCCTCCACAAGCTGTAAAGCATATTTGAGGTAGATTTCGCGTCGTTCGCTCTGGCGATAGGGGGCATGAGGACCTCCCACGCCGACCCCTTCGTCGATTTCGATGCCGCACCACTGGAGCGACTCCATGATATAAGCCTCTGCTCCGGGTACAAAACGTTGTGAATCAGTATCTTCAATGCGCAAAATCATCACTCCGCCGTGTTGACGTGCGAAGAGATAATTGTACAATGCCGTGCGGACGCCACCGATGTGCAGTGGACCCGTGGGGCTGGGTGCAAAACGCACTCTGACAGCTCTTTCCATTCTATTTTAGTTCTATTTTATTTTTGTTTTTTCGCCTCATCTGTGGCGTTGTATTGGTCGTATTCGGACTTTCGAGGTGAACAGGCGCTTAGTTGACGCGGTATTCCACCCGCATGGTGATGCGCGCTTTCTTGTTGCGACTTGAGGTGTTAAACGATCCTCCTGCCGAGAACTCTTCGTTGCTGTTCGACGCCGTGATCTGGAATACTCCCATGCGTGCCGATGCCACTTTGCCGATCTTTGTGCCAGCATTTGTGGCGATCTTCTCGGCGCGTGTACGTGCGTCAGCCGCTGCCTTCTCGATCAATCCCAACTTCACATCGTCGAGCTTGGTGTAGAAATAGGCGGGTTCCATAGCCTCGATCGAGACCCCTTGCGCGATGAGCGATGAGATCTCGCGTGAGATATTCTCCACCGCCTCCACGTCCGTTGATTCGACCGTGAAGTTCTGATGCAGGCTGTAACCCGTGAAGCGTTGCCCAGCCCAATTACCGCCCGAATTATAGATCGGCTCGAACTCCTTGCCGACGTTTACAAACTGAAATACAAGGGCTTTGGCGGGAATACCCTTCGAGAGAATGTACGCCTGTACCTTTTGTTTGCTGGCCTCGATTTGCGCGTAGCCTGCCGCCACGTTGTTCGCCTCGGCGGTGACCGATCCGTTCCAAACGATCTGATCCGACGTGAATTCCGTCTCGCCCAAACCGGTGACAACAATCGTGTCCGCTGCCCGATATTTATAGGTGTAGGCACGTCCCAAAACCACAGCACTTGCGATGATCGCAATGCCGAGAATGATGTACTTTAACTCTTTCATATTGTTAGCTATTAAGGTTATACGTTGAACAAGAAGTGCATGATGTCGCCGTCCTGCACGATGTATTCTTTGCCTTCGATGCCGATTTTACCCGCATCGCGGCAGGCGCGCTCCGACCCCAGCGTCACGTAGTCGTTGTACTTGATGACCTCGGCGCGGATGAATCCCTTTTCGAAATCGGTGTGAATCACGCCAGCCGTTTGGGGGGCTTTCATCCCCTGCACATAAGTCCATGCGCGGCTTTCGTCGGCTCCTGTGGTGAAGAATGTTTCGAGTCGGAGCAATTTGTAGGCCGATTTGATCAGCCGCGCCACGCCCGATTCGGTGAGTCCGATCTCGTCGAGAAACATCTTGCGCTCCTCAAACTCCTCTAACTCGGCGATGTCAGCCTCGGTGGCTGCTGCAATGATCAGCATCTCAGCGTGTTCGTCGGCAATAGCAGCGCGCAGTGCTTCGGTGTAGGCGTTGCCCGTGACGGCGCTTTTCTCGTCCACGTTACAAACATATAATACGGGTTTGTCCGTCAGCAAATTCAAGTCGACGAGCAACTTACGGTCGTCTTTTTCGACCTCCACCGTGCGAGCGCTCTTGCCCTGTTCCAGCACCGCCTTGTATTGCAGCAGCAGCTCGACTTGCCGTTTGGCATTCTTGTCACCGCCCACGACAGCCTGTTTCTGCGTCTTGCTCAGACGGCTCTCCACCGTCTCCAAGTCTTTGAGCTGCAACTCGGTGTCGATCACCTCTTTGTCGCGCACGGGATCAATCGTCCCGTCGACATGGGTGATGTTGCCGTCGTCGAAGCAGCGTAACACGTGGATAATGGCGTTTGTATTGCGGATGTTGCCCAAGAATTTGTTGCCCAACCCTTCGCCCTTCGAGGCGCCCTTGACCAACCCTGCAATGTCCACAATCTCGATCGTCGTGGGGATCACCTTTTTGGGTTTGTCGATCTCTGCGAGGCGGATCAGCCGCTCGTCAGGCACGGTGATCACCCCCACGTTGGGGTCGATCGTGCAGAAAGGAAAGTTTGCTGCCTGCGCTTTTGCGTTCGAAAGACAGTTGAAAAGGGTCGATTTCCCGACGTTCGGAAGCCCGACTATGCCGCATTGTAATGCCATTGTATCTTGTTTGTTGTCAGATGATTAATTCGAATATATATCCTGCGAGACCCTCTCGCATGGCAAAGATACGTAATCTTTTGCAATCTTTTTCGCTGCGCTCAAAGATATTTAGAGCGTTGAGGGCAGGTAGTAGATGACGATGCCTGCCGTGGCGGCGAGGGCGATCAGTAGGATCGGGTTCACCTTGCGCCATGCGCCGAGTGCCACCATGCCGAAGAGCGCCCAGCTCCAGCCGTCGATGAAGTTTGCCTCAGCGGGGTCGGTGCTGTGGGGGAAGATCAGCAGCAGTGCTGCGGCGGCGATCATGCCGATCACCACGGGACGCATACCGCGCATTGCCCCTTCGACCATGCGGTTGTGGTGCAGCCGCAGGAAAAAGCGCGTCACCAGCAACATAATGGTCAGTGCGGGCAGGCAGACGGCGAAGGTGGCGACCAGCGCCCCAGCCACACCGAACCACGTGCCTCCAGCCTGCGCCCCCACGGTGTAACCCACGTAGGTTGCCGAGTTGATCGCTATGGGGCCGGGGGTGATTTGCGAGACGGCGACGATGTCGGCAAATTCACCGTTGGTCATCCATGCGTGCTGCACGACGACCTCGTTTTGGATGAGCGAGAGCATGGCGTAGCCACCGCCAAAGCCGAAGAATCCAATCTTCAGATAGCTGATGAATAGTTGCAGAAGAATCATCGTGTCAGCCGTTTAGCGATCCATAGTTCCCATGCTATGCCGCCTGCCGCGCCCCCTGCCAGCAGGTAGATCGGCGACCAGCCCAGCCCCCAAATGGCGAGTGCCGAGGCGGCGATCACCACCAGCATTGTCCCGTGCATACCGCGCGCCAGCGTGACCACAGGGACTAAAATCAGTGCCACGACGGCGGGGCGCATCCCCTTGAAGGCGGCGTCGACCACGGCGTTGTCGCGGATGCCCGCAAAGAAAAGCGCCACCACCAAGATGATCGTGAACGAGGGGATGACGACGCCCAAGATCGACGCCACAGCCCCTGCGTAGCCGTGCATACGGTAACCCACGAAGACCGAGGTATTGAGCGAAATGGGACCCGGAGCGGACTGTGCGAGGGTCAGCAGGTCGAGGAAGTCGGTGCGACGAATCCACCCACGGTGTTCGATCACCTCGCGTTCGATGAGTGGAATCATGGCGTACCCACCTCCGAAGGTGAAAAGTCCGATCTTAAAAAACGACCAGAAAAGCGTCCAAAGCTCTTTCATTCACGTGTTTTTAGACCCAACAGATTCATCATGCCGTCGATGAAGGTCATCGGGTGGGTGGGCGCTCCCGGCAACCAAAGGTCGGGGGTGTGGGTGTCGAAAAAGGTGCGATCTATGGCGCGACTTGTGGCGAAAAGTCCGCCTGAGCAGGCTTCGGTGCCGCACGCCACGAGGAGCTTGGGATCGGGGACGGCGTCGTAGCAAATTGCCAGAGGCTCACTCATCTGCTGCGTCACAGCCCCTGAGACGACCACCCCGTCGGCATGGCGCGGTGAGGCGGTGAAGCCAATGCCGAAGCGTCCGAAGTCGAAGTTCACATTGCCCGTGGCATTCAGCTCCATTTCGACCGATCCGTCGCCCCCAGCACACACTTCGCGCAGGTGGAGCGAACGACCAAACAGAGGGTGCAATTCGGGGCGTATGGCATGACGTGGAAAGTCGATGCGGGTGTCACCCACGCCTACCACCAGCCCCTCCCGTGTGGGCGAACCAAGGCGGTAGTCGTTGGTGAAGCGAATGCGTTCGGGGGCGATGCGTGCGCACTCACCGCAGAACATACAACGTCCCAAATCGAGGGTGAAGGGGAGTGCGCTGAGCGCCCCTGTGGGGCAGCGTCGTGCGGCCGCTTCGAGTGGTGCATCGGCGCCGTGGCTCAGCACGGGACGTCCGCGAAACTCCTCGGTCAGCTCCACGTTGCACAGATCGGGAATCGCTTGACGTCCGTGGCTGCGCAGTACTTTTATTTTTGATCGTATCATCGGTGCTTTTTTTTATAAGTCGTGACCGCAATAGGAGAGGTTGAAGCTCTTGTTGCAGATCGGAAAGTCGGAGATCCCCTCACCGCGTACGGCAAGTGCCAAGGCGCTCCAGTTGTGCAGGCTTGGGTCTTTTATTTTGAGGGCGACTATTTGTCCTGCGTGGTTGGTCACCACCACCTGACACGTCTCACCGCGCCACCCCTCAACCAACCCAAAGGCGAGTGACGAGGCGGCAAGAGAGCTGTTGTAGTTGGGCAGCACACGCTGGACGGGTGTGAAGTTGTCGAGCAGCCGCTCGATCCATGTGGCGGAGGCTCGGACCTCGGCGAAGCGCACCGCCAAGCGTGCCATGACATCGCCGTCCTGCTCGGTGATCGGGGTGTGGTGTGGCTCGTGGGCATAGATGCCCCAAGGGTGCGAGCTGCGCACCTCGCGCGTCATGCCACTGGCGCGTGCGGCTTGACCCACACCGCCCAACTGCCACATCTGCTCGTGCGGCACGATGCCACACTGCTCGAAGCGCGCCAGAAGGGTGGGGGCATTGCGCACGTCGTCGCAGACCTCCGCATAGCGGCGGGCGATCTGAGCTACGTTGTGGCGGATCATCGCCGCCTTCTCGGTGGTCAGCGGGTGGTCGGTGCCTGCGGGGCGAATCAGCCCCTTGCCGAAGCGGTTGCCGCACCATGCTTGGGTGGTGTTGATCGTCATCGTGCGCAGTGCCTCGCACGCCACCTGCCCCAACTGGTAGCCGACATCCATGCAGAGCGCTCCTGTGTCGGCGATGCCCATGGCAATGCGTTCGAGTTCGAGTGCCACGCTACGCTCGGTGTCGAGCTGCTCGACGCGGTGGGTGAGCTTCTCGATTGCCTCGGCGAATGCGGTGGCGTGTGTCACGCTGCTGTCACCCGCCACGCTCTCTGCCAAGAGCATCTGGCGCAGGCGGTTGTCGGTGGCGGCGATGAGCGCCTCCACGCCGCGATGTTGGTAGCCCAAAGCGATTTCGAGGTGCAGGACGTTCTCGCCGTTGCAGATGAAGCGGAAGGCTCCCGGCTCGATGATGCCCGCGTGAATGGGACCGACGTTCACCTCGTGCAGCGAGCCGCCCGCCATGGCGTAGAAGGGGTAGTTATCTATGGTTTGCGTGCGATCCACACGATCGAACGGGTAGCGCAGCGGCTTTGTCCAAGGCATCTTCCCGAAGCAGACCCCATAACGTTCGCTGATCTCGCGCTCGAAGGGGTGCATTTGTGGATGCAATGCCGTGAGCGAGGGGAGTGCATTTTCGGCGTAGTAGTCCATCGTGAAGGAGGTGATCAACACCTCGGCGGTCTGGTCGTCGAGCAGCAGGCAGTAGAAACGCAGGCGACTTTGCTGCTCCATGAGGGCAAAATAGTGGGCAACGTGGTAGCGTTCGAGACGCAGCTTTTCTGCCACGTCGGCATAAAATTCAGCATAGGAGACGGTTGGAATCTCGTTGAGCCGTACGGCGTGTGCGCTGTTATTTGTGCGGTAATAGTTCATCATAGCAGGACAATTTGGTCGATCAGTGTGCGCAAAAACTCAGGTTACCACAGCCCCAACACAAGAGCCGTGAGTAGTAGAACGAGTGCCGATCGCGAGAGCCAGCGGTCGGTGGGTGTGATGTGTACCTGATTTTGGTTGGGTTGGTAGCAGAGGCGGACGATGCGGGAGCAGAGCGCGTAGATGACGATGCACAGCAGGATCAAAAGTGCCGCCACGAGCCACCACGAGCCGTTGGCGACGACTTGTTTGAGGATCATCAGCTCCGAGATGAAGAGCGGTGAGGGTGGAAACGCCAGCAGGACGACCGTGCCAACGATGCAGCCGATCGCCCCGATTGGGTTGATGCGCAGGTAGTCGCCAATGCGGTTGATGCCGTAGTCGTTGTAGATGTTGTACAGCACGGTGGTTTGCAGAAAAAGGCTGCTTTTGATCAGGGTGTGACAAGCCACATGGAACACGGCAGCCCAGACGCCGATGCCGCCGATGCCCAATCCTATGGCGACGATGCCCATGTTCTCGACCGTCGAATAGGACAAGAAGCGTTTGTAGTTGTTGGTGCGGCGCAGGAAGAAGGCGCCCACCGCCAGCGAAAGAAGTCCTGTGATGAGCAGCACGGCGCGCATCCAGTCGGCGGCATCGGTGGTCAGAACCACCTTGTAGATTCGGTAGATTGCCACAAAACCTGCGTTGACCAGTGCCGTGGAGATGAGTGCTGCGGCGGGGGCGGGGGCGGCGAAGTTGGCGTCGATGCCCACGGTGTAGAGGGGGAAAATCTCCATTTTGCAGCTGTAACCGCAGAGTATCAGTACGAAGGCTATTTTGATGTAGAGTGTGTTGCCTGCCGCGGCGGTGCGTGCCAGCTCGGCGTAGCTCAACGAGCCTCCTGCGGCGGCGGTGCTGAGCAGCAGGATGCCGAGGTAGGCAATGGCAATGGCGGTCGAGCAGACAAAGACATATTTCCAAGCTGCTTCGAGGGCGTGTGCTGTGCGGTGGTGGTAGATGATCCCCGCGGCGCAGAGGGTGGTGGCTTCGAGGAAGATCCACGTCACAGCGATGTTATTGGCGAAGTAGACCCCCGCAATGGCTGCCGTGAAGAGCATCAGCAGTGCGAAGTAGAGCCGATATTCGCGCAGGTCGCAGGTGGCAAGATCGGCGATCGAGTGGGCGAAGACAAAGGCCGAAACAAAGGTCAGCAGGGCGAAAAAGAGCGATCCCAATGCGTCGAAGGTGAAGAATAGGGTGCAGGTGGCACCGTAGAGATCGCCCCCGAAGAGTGCCGCGAGCAGCGCCACATGGGCGCCGTAGAAAAGTACCCCTAATAGGGTGATGTGCTGCTTTTTCCGCACCACCAAACAGGTGGCGGCAAGTAGGATGCAGACCAAAAAGTAGAGTATCATGGCGGGTTAATCTTTGATGTTGGTCAGCGACGAGGCATCGTCGGCGTGGAGTGTGTGTCCGATCTTGGTGAAGAAGACGCTGAGCATCAGCACCGAACAGATGATGTCGAGTAGAATGGCGATGTTGATCAGGAAGGGCATTTCGGCACCTACCGCCATGGAGAAGAGGAAGACCCCATTTTCGATCACCAGAAAACCGATCATGTGCGAGAAGATGCGTGTGCGCAGTACGATGAGAATCAGCCCACTGAGCAGTGCGTAGAGCGCTACGCCAAAGAAAATCTGATTGATGGTCGGATCGGCAATGGTCACCGTGAGGGTGGCGCTGACGATGAGTGCCACGATCGAGAGCAGCAGGGCATTGAACTGCGATGATCCTGAGGTGCTGACGCGGTTGATGTGGGTCTTGCGGATCACGGCAAAAAGCAACGCAGGGACGAGAATAGCCTTGAATACCAAGGTCTCTATCGAGATGAAAAGCAGCTCCGCGAGGTGCATATCATGTAGGCGTAGCAGTGCCACGGCAAAGAGAATCCACCCTTGGAGTCCAATGATCGAGGCGTAGTTGCGGAAGCGCTCGGTAATGGCGAGGTAGATCAGCGTGACGAGGTAGAGCAGGATGAGAGAGAGAATCATGGTAGGTCGATGTTAGATTGGAGCAGGAAGCCCGTGAAGAAAACCAAGGCTGCCAAGGCTGCAAGTGTTAGTATGAAAGTGGTGTTGCGCGCCAGTCGGTTGCGCGCTTGGGTCGATTCGACGATGCCCACTGCCAAGCCCGTTATTAGCACGGTCAAAGGCGCCACGCACCACCAGTGGAAACAGAAGGTCAGGGCGGCGGCATTGGCGGCGATTGTGGCGAAGACGGCGGTCTTGCACCAACCCGCTATCTTGATCATCCCCAGATCCACGCCGCAGTAGTCGAGGCACATCACTTCGTGGATCATGGTCAGTTCGAGGTGTGTGCGTGGGTCGTCCACCGGTACGCGCCCGCTCTCGACGAAGACGATTTTGAACAATACATAGGTGAGTAGCAGTAAAACAATGGTTTGGTGGATGTCAAACTGCGCTGCCATTTGGAAAATATCACGAAACGACGTGTGTCCGAATAGCAGGGCAAGGGTCGCCAAGGCGAACAGAATGGCTGGCTCCACGAGTGCGCCATAGAGGGCTTCGCGACTGGCACCCATTCCCTCGAACGAGCTGCCCGTATCCATGGCGGCGAGGATCAGCACGAAGCGTCCCAATGCCAGCAGGTAGATCACATAGATCAGGTCGCCCTCGAACCAAAGCAATGGATCGAGATCGCCCACGGGGACGAAGAGTAGCGCCACGAGTGCCGTGCCGAGGTAGATGGCGGGGGCGAGGCGGAAGAGTACCGAGGTGGTTGAGGAGTAGACCGTCCCCTTGCGCAGCAGTAGCTGCACATCGTAGAGGTGCTGAGCAAAGCGGATGCCTTTACGCCCCGCCAGTAGGGCGCGTGTGCGGTTGATGACGCCCGGAATGGCGAGTGCCACGGCGAGCATAAGGAGGGTATTGAGTAGGCTCATCATATCAAACTAAGCGTTGTGAGTAGGAAGATTAGCAGCAAAAAGAGCAGTGCGAAGAGGACGTAATGGTTCACTTGTCCGGTGCGCAGTCGCATGACGGGACGATTGATTTGACGCAGTAGTTCGACCCACCAAGCGGCAAAAAGGTGGTCGATCTTGTCTTTGTGACGCATCTCGAAACGATGTTCAGCAGGGAACAGCTCCCGCTTGTCGACCGCTTGTCCCTCGCCGCTGTTCTGTGTCAGGGTGGCAATCGACCCCAGCCCCTCGGCAAAAGACTCTCCCGTGTATTGCATTCGCACGTTGGGGGCGGTGAAGCCGCAGCCCCACGTCGAGGCACGTCGCATCGAGCGACGACGTTGCGCAGCGCTTTTGAGCAGGTAGAGCGCGCCGACCACAGCGACCAGCAACCACGCCATGCCGCTGACGGCTTGAAGCGTTGAACCCCATGTCAAAGTGGTGATCGTTACGGCATTGGGTAACATGAATGTGGCGGCGCGTGCTACGATCTGCACGGCAGCTTGCGGGAAGAATCCGACGAGCAGGATGCCTGCCAAGGGAAATGCCATGGCAACCACGCGGCGGGTGTCGACCTCCGAAGCCTCCGCCACGCAGTGGGTGCGCGGTGCGCCGAGGAAGACCGTGCCGTAGAGTTTGGTGAAGGTTAAGATCGCCAACCCTCCGATCATTGCCAGCCCGACCAGTGCGGCGGCAGAGAGCAGCACCTCGCTGCCTGTGGCGATACCGCTGAAGATGCCGAGGTAGATCAACAACTCCGAGACGAAGCCACACAGCGGCGGCAGGGCGCAGATCGCCGTGGTGGCAACCATAAAGAGGGTCGCCGTGACGGGCATCTGTCGTCCCACGCCACCCAAGGCGTCGAGCGAGGTGGTGTGTGTTTGCGAGAGGACGTTGCCTGCGCCAAAGAAGAGCAGCGATTTGAAAAAGGCGTGGTTGACGGTGTGCAGCAGCGCCCCGCAGATGCCGCAGGCTGCCACCACCTCGTTGCCGTTGCTCAGCCCAATGGCTCCGATGCCGATGCCTATCAGAATCACCCCGATGTTTTCGATGCTGGAGTAGGCCAACAGTCGTTTGATGTCGTTTTGTGCCGAGGCTAAAAGGATGCCCCACAGCCCCGTGACGATGCCCACCACCAACAGGATGATGCCTGCGGTGTGGAGTGCGGGAGTTGCCGTGAGTTGTGCCGTGACGCGCAAGATGCCATAAACGCCCATTTTAATCATCACCCCCGACATGAGTGCCGAGACGTGCGACGGAGCTGCGGGATGTGCTTGCGGCAGCCAGACGTGCATCGGGAACAAACCCGCTTTCATGCCGAAGCCTGCGAGCAGCAGCACGTAGAGCGGCAGCGGTTGGTGGGTGGCGAAGTAGCTGCCGAGGGTGGCGAAATCTGCCGATCCACAGGCGGCATCGAGGCTCACGAAGCCCACCACGAGCAGCACAAAACCGATGTGCATCATGATCAAGTAGGAGAGCGCTGCCTTGAGTACCTCCTTGCGCTGGGCGTCGTAGAGGATCAGCACGAACGAGGCAATGGTCATCAGCTCCCAGAAAAAGAGAAAAGTGTAGCCTCCCTCGGAGCAGACCACGCCCAGCATGGCAAAGAACATGAGCGCTAAAGCGGTGTAGTGCAGCGAAATGTGCATCGACGATTTTTGGTCGAGCGTATGCGCCAAATAACCTGCCGAGTAGAGCGTGGCAGCCACTGCGCCGAGGCAGATGATCAGCACAAAGAGCGCCGCGAGTGGATCCATAGAGCCACCGCCCCCCGCAAATACAAAGTCGGAACTGCGCCACAGCGTGTGCGTTGTGCCACTTGCCAAGACGCGGATAGCCCCTATCGAGGCGTAGATGGCTCCTGCACCCACCAAGGCAAGCGTCGTCCACACCTTGGCGCGGCGCGGGGTGGCGAATATGGCAGCCACGAGGGCTATGAATGAGAGTAGTAGCGATAAAAACATAAGCAATTATTTACAAAATTGGATGCAGTTGACGGACGGTTTTACTCGATGTTGTTCACCACCGAGACCATGGTAACGGCGATCAGGGCGGCTGTTTCGGTGCGCAGGCGCTGGGTGCCGAGGGTGATCTCCTCGAAGCCTGCTGCCAGTGCCGCGTCGATCTCGGCGGGCGAAAAGTCACCCTCTGGTCCGATCAGAATCTGCACCGCCTCGCCCTTGCGAAGCGTCGAGGCGAGGTAGCCCTTGCCCGCGGCAGCGTGTGCGGGGTCGCAGTGGGCTATCAGCCGTCGTCCCGCGAAGGGGGTGGCGAACAGCGTGGCGAGTGGCGTGAGGGGTTGCAGATCGGGGTGGTACGCCTTGAGTGACTGTTTGACGGCTGCCGTGATCACCTTCTCTGCGCGTTCGGGTTTGAGGGTGCGTCGTTCGCTGTGGTCGGTTTCGATCGGGATGAAGGTGGTGACACCCACCTCGGTCGCCTTCTCCAAAAACCACTCATAACGCTCGCTATTCTTGGTCGGTGCGACACACATCGTCAGGCAGTAGGGGAGCTTCTCAAACTCCGCTTGGAGGCTCTCGACACGCACGGTGCAGTGTTTGGGGTGGTCTTCGGTGATCTGGCAGCTATATAAATTGCCCCGTCCGTCGGTGATGTGGATCGTATCGCCACACCCTAAGCGCAGTACGCGGATGCAATGTTTCGACTCCTCCTCGGTGAGCGTGTATATGGGGGCTGTAAAATCGGGTGCGTAAAAAAGTTGCATATTTCTGATCTTTTATTAACTTTGCACAAAGATAATGCAAGTTGCGCAGAGAGCCAAATATATTTGGCTCTGTCGGAACGCGGCTTGTAAGGGGATGAAATATGTATAATAATTAATGATAATCAATGAGACTTTATTCGCAAATTTTACTGACAGTGTGTGCATTTATAGGCTTCACAGCCTGCAACTCTTCGAAAACCGCAGGGGATAATCCCTTTTTTGCGGAGTGGACGACCCCCTATGGGGTGCCTCCTTTTGACTCGATTCGTGTCGAGCATTATCTGCCCGCTTTCGAGCGTGGTATGTCGCTGCATGAGGCGGAGATCGACGCTATTGTGACCAACAAAGAGACGCCGACCTTCGAAAACACCCTCCTTGCCTATGACAATTCGGGCAAGATGCTCTCGACGGTGAACTCCGTGTTCGGAATGCTCTGCGCCGCCGAGACCAACGCCGAGATGCAAGCCTTGGAGGAGAAAGTGATGCCGATGCTCTCGGCACACAGCGACAAGATCATGCTCAACGACAAGCTTTTTGCGCGCATCAAGGCGCTCCACGATGGTCGCGCCACACTGGGCATCGACTCGTTGCAGATGCGTTTGCTGGAGAAAACTTACAAAACATTCGTGCGTTCGGGCGCGCTGCTCGACAAAGAGCAGAAGGAGCGGCTGAAGCAGATCAACGAGGAGTTGTCGATCGCCAGCGTTCAGTTTGGCAACAACCTGCTCGCCGAGAACAATAATTTCGCACTGGAGTTGACCGACAAAGAGTTGGACGGACTGCCCGAAGGTGTGCGCGATGCGGCTCTGGAAAAGGGCAAGGAGAAGGGGCTGAAAGATAAATATGTCTTCACGCTGCAAAAACCCAGCTTGCTGCCTTTCATGACCTCATCCACGCGTCGCGACCTGCGCGAGAAGCTCTACAAAGGCTACCTGACACGTGGCAACCACGACGATCAGTTCGACAACAAACAACTCATCAACGACTTCTGCCGCTTGCGTCTGGAGAAGGCTAAGATGTTGGGTTACACCTCTTATGCCGACTATGTGATCTCCGACCAAATGGCTGCCACACCTCGTGCGGCACTCGACTTGTTGGAGGGGATCTGGACACCCGCCTTGGCGCGTGCCAAAGAGGAGCTTGTGGAGATGGATAGCTTGTTGCAAATCGACTACAAAGGTGCCAAATTCGAGTCGTGGGACTGGTGGTACTATGCCGAGAAAGTGCGTAAACAAAAATACGACTTGGACGAAGAGATGCTGCGTCCCTACTTCTCGTTGCAAAACGCACAGAGTGGCATTTTCTTCCTTGCTAATCGCCTCTACGGCATTACGTTCCGCCCCATTTCGGTGCCTGTGTATCACACCGATGTGACGGCTTATGAGGTGTTGGATGCCGACGAAACGCACCTTGGTGTGCTGTACTTCGACTTCTACCCGCGTGCGGGCAAGAGCGGCGGCGCATGGTGTGGCAACTACACCGAGCAGATCTACGAAAATGGCAAGCGCGTAGCCCCCGTGTTGGCGATTGTCTGCAACTTCACCCCTCCGACGCAGAACGGTCCTGCACTGCTGACCCTCGACGAGACCAAGACCCTCTTCCATGAGTTCGGTCACGCGCTCCACTTCCTCTTCCACGACGTGAAATACCGCGGTCTGTCGGAGGTCGAAGGCGACTTTGTGGAGCTGCCCTCGCAGGTGATGGAGAACTGGGCGTTCGAACCAGAGGTGTTGCGTCAATATGCCACGAATAGCAGTTCGGGCGAGGTGATTCCCGATTATTTGATCGATAAACTTCGTCAAAGTCAATATTTCAACCAAGGATTCATCACCACCGAGCTGCTCGCCTCGTCGCTCACCGACCTGACGCTGCACAACGAAAGCAGCTACGCTCCCTTCGATGTGAATGCCTACGAAAAGAAGGTTCTCGACAAGCTGGGACTGATCTCGCAGATCGCACCCCGCTACCATTACACCTACTTCAGTCACATCTTTAGCGGTGGTTATACGGCTGGTTACTACTTCTATACATGGGCTGAGGTGTTGGATAAAGATGCTTTCCAAGCCTTCCGCGAGAGTGGCGATCTGTTCAACCGTTCGATTGCCACGAAGTTCCGCAAAGAGATCCTTGAGCGCGGTGGCGAGGCAGACGGCATGACCATGTATCACAAGTTCCGCGGTGCCGACCCCGATAAAAATGCGATGCTCAAAGCGCGCGGGCTGTGGAACGAACCCGAAGTGGTGGAGAGTGCCGAAATCATAACACCTATATTATAATAGAAGAACCGAAACCTCGAAACTTATGAAAAAAATACTTATTATTATGTCTTTTGCTGCTTTGGCAGGCTGTGGCGGCGGGGCAATGCCCGTGGTTCATCTGCCCGAAATAGATACTTCGAATCCGCTGTTGGCGGAGTGGGATACGCCACACCAAACACCCCCTTTCTCGAAGATTAAAATCACCGATTATATGCCCGCGTTTGAGACCGCCATTGCGTGCGCTCGTGCCGAGGTGGATGCCATTGTCGCCAACCCCGCCAAACCGACCTTCGAGAATACGATCGTCCCGCTGGAGGAGCATGGCGAACTGCTGGACCGCATATCGGGACTCTTCTTCAACCTGCTCGATGCCGATGCTTCGGACGAGATGCAACAGATTGCCGTTGAGGTGCAGCCCAAATTGACCGCCCTGAGCAACGATACAGCCCTCAATCCTGAACTTTTTGCCCGTGTGAAAGCGGTCTACGAGCATCCCGGCTGGGGTCTCTCGGATGAGGATAAACAGCTGCTGAGTGAGACCTACAAGGGCTTTGCGCGCGGTGGTGCTGCGCTGAATGATGCCGACAAGGAGTTGTACCGCAAGTACAGCACCGAGCTGGCGAACCTTGCACTCAAATTCAACCAAAACGCTTTGGCTGCCACGAATGGCTACACGCTCAATATCACCGACCCCACACAGGTTGCCGAACTGCCTTCCTTCGTCAAGGAGGGGTTGGCTGCCGAGGCAAAAGCCCGTGGCGAAAAGGGGTGGACAGTGACCTTGCAGGCTCCAAGCTACGTCCCTTTCATGACCTATTCGTCGAACCGCGTGTTGAAAGAGCAGGTGTGGCGTGCGTCGAATTCACGCTCGCTGGGTGGTGCGTTTGACAACACGGAAAATGCAAAAGGCATTGCTATCCAACGTCTTCACATCGCCAATCTGTTGGGCTACAAGAGCTGCGCCGACTACGTGCTGGAGGAACACATGGCAGAGAATGCGCAGACGGTCAATGACTTCCTGAAGGAGTTGCTGGACGCCACGAAACCCTACGCTGTGAAGGACTACCAGACGGTGACGGCGTATGCCGACTCGCTGGGTCTTGAGGGTCCGATCATGCCTTGGGACTGGCTCTACTTCTCGGAGAAGTACAAAAACGAACGCTACGCTTTGAACGACGAGCTGGTGAAGCCCTATTTCAAACTGGAGAATGTCCGCGACGGTGTCTTCCTGTTGGCGAACAAACTCTACGGCATGAACTTCACGCAGGTGACCAACATCGAACCCTACCACCCCGAGGTGACCACCTACGAGGTGACCGATGCTGACGGTAAGTTGTTGTCGGTGTTGTACCTCGATTTCTTCCCCCGCGCCACGAAGAGCGCAGGTGCGTGGATGACCGAATTCCGCGGCGAGAAGTGCGTCGACGGAGTCGAGACGCGTCCATTGGTCTCGCTGGTGATGAACTTCACCAAACCCACCGCTACCGCCCCTTCGTTGCTCACCTTCGACGAGTTGACCACCTTCCTCCACGAGTTTGGACACGCGTTGCATGGTATGCTCGCCGAGGGTAAATACGAGTCGCTCAATAGCCCCAATGTCTACCGCGATTTTGTCGAGCTTCCCTCGCAGATCATGGAGAACTGGGCTACCGAGAAGGAGTTCCTCGACCTGTGGGCCGTGCATTACCAGACGGGTGAGCCGATCCCCGCTTCGGTGGTCGAGCGTATTGTTGCTGCGCAGCACTATCTGGCGGCATACAACAACGTGCGGCAGCTTGCCTATGGTCTTTGCGACATGGCTTGGCACAGCCAAACAACCCCTTATACGGGCGATGTGGAGTCGTTCGAGGTGCAGGCTATGGCATCTTCGCAGGTGCTGCCCGTGGTGGAAGGCATAGCGATGACCCCTGCCTTCACGCACATCTTTGCGGGCGGTTATGCTGCGGGCTACTACGGCTATAAGTGGGCTGAGGTGTTGGCTGCCGATGCCTTCTCGCTCTTCAAAGAGAAGGGGATCTTCAACCGCGAGGTGGCGCAGTCGTTCCGCGACAACCTGCTTGCGCGCGGTGCGCAGGAGCATCCGATGAAGCTCTACAAAAAATTCCGTGGTCACAAACCCGAAACCAAAGCTTTGCTCGACAAAATGGGTCTCGAAAAATAGCCATTAATGTCGCAAATTGATAAGTTGCCCTCGACCACATGGTCGGGGGCAATTTCGTTGTTGCGACCTCTATAAGAAAACGTTTTTTCTATCTGCTTTATAGTCCATTTGAACAATGTAACCGTTTTTTCACGCGAAATATAGGTGTCATTTAATAGAAGAGTTGTAATTTTGAATCGTGAATCGGATCAATTACTAAACGGATCACCAAAAAAAAGCCCATTAATCTCACATATAAAATAAGTTAATGATGGAAAACAACAACAAGCAAAGGGGCGGAAACGCATATTCTACCCCCTCGATGAAGATCATAGCGATCGAGATCGAAAGAGGTTTTGCCGAGAGCAATTTTGGCGCAGAAGGTGATCCGGGTCGTGATCCGAACGCATCTGATTTTGGTGACTTTTAATTTGAAAAGTTGATGAAACTATTCAAATCATGGATGTTCATTGCAGCAGCTGCAATGACATTGACAGGTTGTTCGAAGGATAACGCCGAGGATCCTGAGATCGAGCCAGAGCAGGTGACGATCACCGTCACGGCTGGAGAGGATGACACACGCACCTCGATCGACGGTGCCAACCACATCACGTGGGATGCTGCGGGCGAGAGCCTTCAGGTTTTCGAGAGCGTCGACGGTGCCAAGCCTGCCACGAGGCAGACCGAAACCGACTACACGCTGACGGGCAATAAAGCACAGTTCTCGGTGAATTTCCCCGTCGCAACCACGGGAACTTCTTTTGTCTATGGAGCGATCCACCCCAAGGAGTCCTATAATTCGGTCGGCACGGGTCTGTCGGATGTGAGGGCTATTGCGCCTCAATTACAGGCGCCTCAGCTCGCGAGCTACGACCCTGCTGCCGATGTAATGGTGACCCGCCCCGTCACGGTTCAGGGGGCGCGAGCCACCACGTTGAACTTCCAATTTGGACGTATCATTGCCTTGGGTAAGATGACGATCAAGAATCTTGACCTCCAAGCCGCCGAATTGGTGAAGACGGTCTCGATCACCGCGCCGACCAAGGTTCTCGCAGGTCGCGCCAAGGTCGATTTGACGCAAGGTACGGTTCTCGAATGGGGTTATGCGGGCAGCACGACCTTCGACAATATTGTCATGCAGTACGGCCCCGCCCAGACAATCACCGCGAAAAACTTCGATGCTTGGTTCACTTGCATCCCGTTCGCGTTGGCTGCCTCGGATAAGTTGTCGATCGTTGTGGAGACCAACAAGGGAACCTACACGCGCGAGATCACGATGACCAAGGAGCTGAAGTTCACACAGGGCAACCTCTCGACCTTTGGGGTCGACATGGCTGCGGCGATCTATGTGCCTACACCCGTCGATAGCTCGATCTTCACGCTGCCTTTCGGAATCGCAGTGAAAAACACAACCTACACGACGAATTATGATATGGCGGCTACGGGCGGCAGTGCTGCGGCTCTTGCCTATACTTTCTCGGTAACGAAGGAGCAGATTCGCGGCAATAGCAATCAATTCAAGGAGAGCGATTACGTAGGAGCCTCCTCCAAGGCATTTTGGTGGGCAGCGGCGAAGAGTTCGTTGACGATCTCGAACATTACGCTGGGCGAAGGGGTGAATTACGCCCTCTCGTTTGGCGCAAAGCAGGCCGCCACCACCTTGCGTGTCGAAATCTCGAAGGACGGTACAAACTTCTTCCCCTTGGCTGCAAACGACGAACCCATTGCGGCTGCGGCTGCGTTGCACACCTTGAATTTCCACTTTGCAGCGGCGCAAACAGCAGCTGTGTCGATCCGATTGACCGCGGGAACTGCCTCTGCGGTGGTCGACGATGTGAAGTTGGTTGCGCTGGATGCGCAAGGAGCGGCTTCGTATTTGGTCGACTTCATGGTGGCTCCCGCGTTGACCTCGACGCCTGCCGATGGCGAGGCGTTGTCTTTTGCTGCTAACAGTGGCGTGGCGGGTGCAGCTCCTGCGGCACAGTCGATCGCCTACACATGGGGCGGAGGTGCTTGCACCTTTGCGGCTGCCAAGGCTGCGTCCGACACGTGGTACACGATCTCGGACAACGGTGCAGGTACGATCACGGTCACTCCGACCGAGTACACCGCAACCGACAAGGGGCGCACGGGCGCCATTACGCTGACCGTGACCAAGGCAGGTGTAACTGCGAAAAGTGCGGTGATCACGGTGAACCAGAACAAGGTAGGTGCGGTCGTGAAGAGTTTCCAGTTGGTTACGGATGTGACCACGCTTGCCGCCGGCGATAAAGTACTCATTGTCTGTCCTACTGCGAGCAAAGTTGCCAGCACAACGGCAGGTGCCGCCGCCGCCTTTTTGGGTCAGGTGGATGTCTCTATTGTGAGCAATGCTATTCCGAATGTCCCAGCAGAGGCAACGGTATTTACCGTTGGGAAAGTGGGCGGTCAGTATACGTTTGCAGAAAATACAAACTATTTGAATTGTAGTGCTAAAACGAACGTCTCTATGGGAGCGCTTGATGCTAAATCGAACTGGACGCTAACCATAGCTACGGACGGAGTTGCGACCATGGAGGCAAATATCGCAGCCTATGGCTTCTTAAAATACAATAGTGGCTTTCCTCGTTTCTCTACTTACACATCGGGGCAAACGGCTATCGCTCTTTTCAAAGAGCAATGAACTTCTGGTGGTGGAGGTGACGGGGGAGATCCCGTCACCCCTCCCAAACCCAACCCGGGAATAGCTGCATTTGGAAAGGCATGGGCGGAGTTGCCTGTGGATGTGACCAACACCAATTACGTCTACTACGCGCACGCCACGCTGCCCTCCAATGCGAAGTTACGCAACTACGCGTTCTGTCTCGATCGCACTAAATATGCCGCGCTGTGGGTGGCTTACCCCTTGCACGACTGTTACATAGGTTCGACGAGGAGAACGGATGCTTTTGGTTACGACCCAGAAGTGAGCAGAGCCTGCCAAGCCAACATCGGCAGCGGCTCGTACTACACCAACGGCGCGCAGAGCCACTCGCGCGGGCATCAGCTCCCCTCGGCAGACCGAACGGCTACCGCAGAGGACAACCGCACGACCTTCTATGCCACCAACATGACACCGCAGTTGCAGACGTTGAACGGTGGCATCTGGAACGATTTGGAGGCGAAGGTGCGTACGTGGCGATGTTCCGACACTTTATATGTGGTTTCGGGATGTCACTTCGAATCGGGACGTGTGACCTATGCCGACGACCAAAGCAGCAAGGCGTGCGCGGTGCCGACCCATTACTACAAAGTGCTGCTGCGCACCAAGGCGGGGGCAACGGGCAAGCGGGTCGACGAATGTGCGGCGAGCGAGTTGCAATGTATCGGCTTTCTGTTCGACCACGCGGCGAAAAGCTGGACGATTGCCGACGGCGAACGCAGCGTGAAACAGATCGAGGATCTGGTTGGATTTACCTTCTTTGCCAACGTGCCGAATGCCCCAAAGAACACCTTCTCGGCGCAAGATTGGGGGCTGTAAAAGCTTCTTGAAAAACAAAAAATCACATTTTACAAGGTGTGATTTTTTGTTTTTATGGTTTTTTCGCCCCTCGAAAGGGTGCGAATGGAAATATAATTCGTAACTTTGTGACCCGCAAAAAAGAAATAATTAAATACAAATCACTTATAAAACAAAATTATTATGAAAAACAACAAAATTCAAGGGGGGGGGAACGCATACGTAGCCCCCACGTTTGAGGTGGTAGCCATCTCGAGCGAAAAAGGTTTTGCGGCAAGCACCGTAGACGGTTCGTTTGGCACTCCCGGTGGCGGCGTGCCTGAGGACAACACACCGTGGTTCTAATCGAGTAGAAAATTAAAAATGATGAAAATGATGAAAAATATTTTTCTTTCGATGAGTTTGATGCTCGCTGCGTCGGCTCTCACTTCGTGTGCTAACGACGATGCGTCGGCAATCACCCCCGATGCGCAGGGCGTAGCGGTTAATATCACAGCTGAGTTGCCCCAAACAAGAACCGAGATCGGTTATGGCGAGGGTGCCTACACGGTGGCTTGGAAAGCAGACGACAAGATCTACGTCTCAGCTTATACCGATGCTGAAAAAGCTGCTGAAACAAAGGACGGTC
>JAVXFC010000012.1:0-24847 GCA_036658095.1 Alistipes sp.
ACCGAAGTTATTTTAGAGCTATTTTTGTTTCTGTTTTTGTTCTGCAAATCCGATTTTAGCGAGCTAAATGAGGATTTACAGGGCGGGAACTGGGGCGAAAAGAGCCGAAAAGAACAAGTTTAATAAATTCAAAACAGCTTCTTACTCTTTGTGGTAAATTCGTTTCACGCGCCCCGATATCGAGGTCATGATTTCGTAGGTGATCGTGTCCAGCACGCGCGCCATGGTTTCGAGGTCGTTGCCCGCCGCAGCCGAGAAGACCGACACCTCGTCGCCCTCCGCCACACCGCGGATGTCGGTGATGTCTATCATGCAGCTATCCATGCAGATACGCCCAACGATAGGGGCAGGTCTACCGCCGACTAACATCGACCAACGTCCGCAACCCAGATGTCGATCCAGCCCGTCGGCATAGCCAATCGGAATGGTCGCTGTGAGGGTCGTACGGGTAAGTTTTCCAGCACGCCCGTAGCCCACCGCATCGCCTGCGGGCAGGTGTTTAATCTGCACGATGCGTGTTTTGAGTGTCGCCACGGGGCGCAGCACGTCGTTGTGGATATAGCCAAAGCCATACAACCCCAGCCCCAAGCGGCACATATCGAACTGCGCCTCGGGGAAGCGTTCGATCGCCGATGATGCCGCCGTGTGGCGAATCACGCGATAGGGAAGCAAAGCCGTCAGCGCACTGCTCATACGGTCGTAAAGGGCGATTTGCGCCCGCGTGTAGGTGTCTTCTTCGGGCATATCGGCGCAATTAAGGTGCGAGAAGACCGTCGCCACCAGCACCCTTTTATCAGCCACCAGACGTTCGCCCAGTCGCGCAATCTCCTCCTCCATGAAGCCCAATCGGTGCATTCCCGTATCGAGCTTGATATGAATCGGATAGCGCGTTTCGCCCGCGTGTTCCACCGCCGAAGCAAAGGCATCGAGCGAGTGAAAACTATAAATCTCAGGTTCCAGTCGGCTGGCGATCATCTGTTCGAAGCTGTCGGCATCGGCATTCAACACCACAATGGGCATGGTGATGCCGCGCTCACGCAGCAACACACCCTCGTCGGCAAACGCCACAGCGAGGTAGTTGACCCCTTGATGCTGAAGCATTTGAGCCACCTCGAAATCGCCCGTACCGTAGCTACCCGCTTTGACCATTGCCACAAGCTTGGTTGTAAAGTCGAGTTTCGAGCGGAAGTAATTGAGGTTGTGGATCATCGCATCGAGATCAACCTCCAAAACGGTGGTGTGGCTCTTCAGCTCCAAGGCGTGCGAGAGCTTCTCGAAGCGGAAGTCGCGCGCCCCCTTGAGCAGAATGGCACGTCCCGCCACATCGGCGCGAATGATGCGGGCGATGCACTCGTCGGTGGTGGCAAAAAACTCTTTTTCGCAGCCGAAGAGGGTCGCATAGGCGCGAATACGCGTCCCAATGCCGATCAATTTATGGATTCCCGCCCGCGCCACCATGTCGGCGACACGCCCATAGAGCGCTTTGTCGGAGAGTCCGCTTTGGGCAATATCCGACAGCACGAGGGTCATTGGACGCCCCATAGCCACCGTGTGCAGGTAGTCCAGCGCCAGCGCTAAAGAGTTAATATCTAAGTTGTAAGCATCGTTTACAAGGATCGAATCGTTGATTCCGTCCTTCACCTCCAGCCGCATGGCGACCGACGGGCTGCGACGAAACGCAGGGGCAGGATAGCCCATTGTGGAGCAGAACGCCTCGACGATCTGCGCATTGCGACGCGACGCAGCGCCTCCGCCCACCTCGTCCGAGACCTCGGCGCAACGTGCCGCATCGACCAACGTGCGATCGGCGAAACGCTCGGCGAGCATCGCCCCCAACGGCTCGTAATAACTGTGGTAGATGATCGTCGATGCCTGTTGTGCCAGTGCCAATTTCTCGCTGCACTTCTCCTCCATGGAGCTGAAATTCTCTTGGTGCGCATCGCCTATCGAGGTGAATATCACCACATCGGGACGGATCATCTGCTCCAACCGTGTCATCTCGCCACATTGCGAAATGCCCGCCTCGATGATCGCCACCTGCTCGTCACCCTCCAACATGAGCAGCGACAACGGCACACCCAGTTGCGAATTGTAGCTCTTGGGCGAGCGGTAACACTTCGTCTGCGCAGGTATCTCCTCGGCGATCCACTCCTTGATGATGGTCTTGCCGTTTGATCCTGTGATGCCGACCACCGTACCCTGAAATTTCGCGCGATAGTCTGCCGCCAAGCGTTGCAGGGCGTAGATTGCGTTCTCCACATAGACATAGCCGCACTCCGCAGCTCGTTCGGCATCGGTCAGCTCGCGCTCGACCAGAAAAGCCCGCACGCCACGCTGCTGCATCTCATTTATATAGGTGTGTGAATCGTGGTTCGCACCCCGCATCGCCACGAACAGCGGCGCCCTGCCCAGCTCGCAACTCAGCGAGCGACTATCCGTGACCACCGACTCCACCATGGAGTCCTTGCCCACCATGCGACCTTCGCAAATGCGAGCTATTTCCGACAATAAATATTTCATGAATCTTGCTTAAAAGTCACAATTGTAATTCCTGCACCTCCGCGGTCGGCGTGTTCGTCGGCGGCGGTCTCGATTGCCGAGACGGTGTTCAGGTAGCGGCGAATCTCCTCTTTGAGCGCCCCCGTGCCTTTGCCGTGAAGAATGGTCACCACCCCGATGCCTAACATCAGCGCATCGTCGACCAGATCTTGCACCGCCTCCAGCGCCTCGGGAGGACGCATTCCGCGCACATCAATGTGGTCGTGGAAGTTGAGTTTGCGCGCCGTGACATCCACCGAGACCACCGTACGGGCGCTCTGCGGACGCGTGGCGTCGCGGTATTCGTTGTTCGACACCACCGCGAGTTGCGCCTTGTCGACCGTTGTAAGTATCTGTCCAAAAGCCACCTGAGCCTTACGCCCCGCGAGCTTCTGCACCGTGCCGACCATCTCCTGACCCTTCATGCGCACGCGCGATCCAACGACCACTTCGCGCGGTGCGGGGGCAGCCACGATCGGCGCTGCCGCAGGCTGTTCTGAGCGACGCTCCTCGCGACGTTGGCGACGACGTTCAATGCGCGCCATTTCGTTTTCGACCTGCGCAGAGCGCTCCGACGAGGGGTCATCGACCCGCTCCGTCTTTTCGCGGAAATCATCCAACTCTTTGCGCACCAATCGAGTAAGTTCCTTATCTGCTTGTGCCTCGCGGATCGTGCGGATCGTGTTTTCGATCTGCTTATTCGCCTCTTCGACCAGCTGCTTCGCCTCCAATTTGGCGCGCCGCAGGATCTCTGTGCGCTCCGCTCTGATCGTCGAAAGCTGCTCGGTGTAGGTGGTCTCCAACTCCTCAACTTTGCGGTCGGTCAGGCGGATACGGTCACGCTTCTGCTCCCAGTAGTGTTTGTCGCGCGCAATTTCGCGCAGCTGTTTCTCTATATTTATATGGTCTGTTCCCGCCTTCTGGCTCGCCACGCGGATGATCTCCTCGGGAAGTCCAATTTTACGCGCGATCTCCACAGCAAACGAACTACCCGGCTTGCCCATTTCGAGTCGAAACAAGGGACGGATGTTCTGCACATCGAAGAGCATGGCGCCATTGGCAATACCCTCGTGATTCGAGGCAAAATATTTAATATTGGCGTAGTGGGTCGTGATCACACCGTAGCACTGTTTGACCACCAGCCGTTCGAGAATCGCCTCGGCAATAGCACCGCCGATGATCGGCTCGGTACCCGTGCCAAACTCGTCGATCATCACCAACGCACGCTCGGACGCCCCCGCCAGCATATTTTTCATGTTGAGCAGGTGCGACGAATAGGTCGATAGATCGTTGTCGATGGATTGTTCGTCGCCGATGTCGATGAAAAGGCTCTCGAAGATCGGCAGCTCCGAATTTTCGGACACGGGGACGGGAAATCCGCATTGGAACATATATTGAACGATGCCCGTGGTCTTCAAACAGACCGATTTGCCGCCTGCATTGGGACCCGAGATCACCAAAATACGCTTGGCTCGGTCGAGTTGCATATCCAGCGGAACAATCTGGCGCCCCTGCGCACGCAGGCTCTGCGCCAGTAGCGGATGTCGAGCATTGCGCAGCACCATACGTCCGTCGGTCGAGAGGATCGGCTTCACACAGCCGTTCGCCAACGCCCAGCGCGCCTTGCCGCGCAGCATATCCATATCGGTCAAGTAGTCGCCCGTGGCGTCGATGCGATCCACATCGGGACGCAGCGACTCGGTGAATGCCGAGAGGATGCGAACAATTTCACGACGCTCGGCATACTCCAACTCCTTGAGTTCGTTGTTGATCTCCACCACCTCGATCGGCTCGACGTAGAACGTGCGTCCTGTTGCCGATTCGTCGTGGATGAAGCCTTGTAATTTACGTTTATTTGCCGCCCCAACGGGGATCACGGCACGCCCCTCGCGCATCGAAAGTTGCGCATCGGCATCGACAATGCCAGCACTCTTTGCCGCCACCAGCACTTGCTGCAAACGCTTGGCAGCCTGCCCTTCACGGTCGCGAATGGCACGTCTGACATCGTGCAGTTCGGGTGAAGCGGTATCTTTCACCTGCCCATAGCGGTCGATAATCAGGTCGATCGCGCGGATGATTTCGGGCAACGACTCCACCCCAGCACTGCGTTGTCGCAGCTGCGGATAGGATGCCTCGCCACGGCTGCGGATGAAGCTCACGATCGCCCCTGCCGCCGCCAACGAGCGTCGCAAGATGACCACCTCCTCCACATCGAGAAACGCCCCCTCGACCCGAATTTTCGCCACGATCTGGTCAATATCCACCAGCTCATCGTTCGGAAATTCGCTCTCCATGTCAATCAGTATGCGCATTTCGTCGGTGAGTTGCTGACGGCGCATGATCTCCTTTGCCGAGGTGCAAAATTGCTGCTCGGCTATGCGGGTCTGCGCCGTGCGCAATGTACACAGCGCCACGACCTGCTCCCGAAGTCGGTCGAAACCGACCTTCTGTTCAAAGTTTACAGGGTATATCATCATCGATTGGACAACGCACTATCGCACGCTGCGCAGCGAATCGCGCTCCGCTTTGGCAGCCACCTTTGCCGCTTTTTTGGCGGCTTTAGCTTGCTCCTTTGCCTCGCTGCGACCGAAAAGCGAGAAGTGAACGTAACGTTTAGGATTTGTTTCGAGGTCGGCAAGCAACGCAGAGAGGTTGTTGCTCGCCTCGGTGAGCGAGACGTAGAGCGCCCGATCATTGATCAAGCTACCCACCGTACCCTCGCCGTTGTCGATCTTGGCAAGCACGGCATTCAATTCGCCCACGGCCCCCGCAAGATTGGCGGTAAATTGCTCGTCCGAAAGGCGCGCAGTGAGGGTGTTCACATTGCCCACGATGCTATCCATGCGTTGCGCATTGTTGCCCAGCACATTCGAAAAGCGCGTCAGGTTGTTCATGGTGGTCTGCAAGTTGCTTCGTTCGGATGCTAACAGCCCATTGAGGTTGCCCGTGATGCCGTGAATGTTGGTCATCGTACCCGTCAAACTTACAGTATTAGCTTCGAGCAACGTATTGATGTTCTGAAGAGTACGCGAAAGATCGGTCGTGATTTGCGAGACTTTTTGTTTGAAAAAGTCGAGTTCCGAACCCGCCATATCCATCAAGTCACGATCGCGGCTCGAACGCAGCGTATCGCCACTTTCGAGGCATTGTTTAGCGTCACCCAGATGTATCTCAACCGCCTTGGCACCCATGATGCTGTTGCTGAAGATCTTCGCCTCAGAATTTGTGGGGATCTGATATTGCCGCTTGATTGAAAAGCGCAACACCACCATTTCGCTCCGCTCGGGATCGAACGTGATGCCCGTAACGGTTCCCACCTTGACCCCTTTGATCATGATCGGTGATGCGGGCTGCACGCCGTTAATTTGATCATAGGCAGCATAATACTCGTTGTTGCGACTGAAGATGTCGATGCCGCTCAAAAAGCGAATTCCCGCCCAAGCGCACCCGATCATCAAGACCGTAAATAGACCGATTTTAACCTCTCTTCTCATATCTCATACTTTTTTATTTCACAATATTATTACCCACACAATGCACCACAAAGGCATCTGGAAAATTGCGGCGCACCTCAGCGAGCTGTCGCTGCACGGCACGACGATCGACGTTAAAGCCAACACAATATTTGTAGCAATATTTACCTTGCGCCATGTATTGTTTCACCACGCCTTTATACTCCTTGAAACGCTCCGAGGAGAGGGCGATCCGCTCAGGCGAAGCCAGCAACTGCACGGCATAGCCATCGGCAGCATCGACCTTTTCGGTCGATTTCACCTCCTGTGTAGCGGGCTGCGGTTCCACCTTCACAGGCTCCGCCACCGTCTCTTTCACGGGTTCTTTCACGGGTTGGGGCGTCACCTTTTTGGTGGATGTTTTTTCTGTATTATCGGACTGTTCGTCTGGCAACTGATTCGCAATCGGCTCATCCGCCTCACGCATTCCCTTCAGGTAGTTTGCATAGTTTTGCACGGCTTTGAAGAGCGAGCTGGCAATCTCCTTCTGTCCGCGCTCGGAGCGCAGGTATGCCGCTTCGTCCGAATTGGACATGAAGCCAATCTCGGTCAGCACACACGGCATATCGGTGGCATATAACACCCTCAGCAACTGCGGTTTGATACCTCGGTCGTGGCGCCCCGCCTTCACATACTGCTGTTGGATGCAACGGGCAATTGCCATGCTATACTCGCCGTAGGTGAATTGTAAATTTTGGATATAAGCGCGTACGATTGCCGCCGTCTTCTCGTCCGACATATCAATCAGATCCTCGCGGTTGTTATCGAACAAGGCGTTGTTGTTATAGCGCTGCTCCTTCGAACTCTCGCCCATGATCAGGGTCTCAACCCCCCAAGCAGCACTCGAACGCGCCGCATTGACGTGAATCGAGATGAAGAGGTCGCCGTTTGCTTTGTTGGCTATATCGGCACGTTTCTGAAGATCGGTCGCCAGATTCGCATCCAACTCCTTATCGGTAGTGCGGGTGTAGACCACCTGCACACCCGCCATATTCTCCTCGATCAGCCGTCCCAACTCAAGGGCGACGCTTAGGGTCAAGTGCTTCTCGGTAAGACCCGCATAATGCGCCCCCGGAAAACGACCGCCGTGACCAGCATCAATGACCACAACCTTCACGCCATGAGCAATATTCTCAGCCGCCGCACCGTTTAGAGGGAGGATTGCTGCAAAAAACAAGAGGATCGTTAAAAGTATCGCGCGCATAAAAGTGTTAACAAATTGATGTATCTATAATTTTTTACCTATCTTTGTCGGTCTCAAAAACGCTCTCAGAGAGGCTCAGGAAGCCGATCTCTGCGTTTTTGCCGACGCGTCGGCAAAGGTAAGAAAAATAAATGAAATTTTGGATAGAAAGACGGTAAAATATCTCCTCGCAGCAGCAGTTCTTTTGTTGTTCACCCCTTTGGTTTCGGGTCTTCCCGCGCCACAGGGTGCGTCGACACAAATAGCCGCCGACACCACCCTCGACGACACCCTACCTGCCGACACCCTACCCGAAGCACACACACGCCGCGTCCGTCGCGAAAAACTTCGCGCACAACGCGCTGCGGAAGCCCACCCCGATCTGACCCCCGCACCCGACTCGATGTCCGATGCTGCGCCGTTGGATTCACTGCATCGCGATACGTTGCATCGCGACACCACCGTTCTGCAACCCGACTCATTGCAACCCGACTCGCTGCAAAGCGACACCGTGCGGCATAAAAAGGGGGGCGGAGCGATGCTCGAAGATCTGATTTCAGGTAAAAACAAGGACTCCCTGCTCTTCAAGCCCCTCGAAAAGGTGGTTTACATCTACAACCAAGGCGATGTGACCTACCAGACGAGCAACCTCAAGGCGGATTATATGCGCATTGACATGAACACCAAGGAGATTTTCGCCTATGGCAAGGCGGATTCGGTCGACGGCAAACCAGTGGTCACCCACCCCATATTCGAAGACGGTGGCAGCTCCTACACCATGGATACAATCACCTACAACATCAACTCGAAGAAGGCGAAAATCAAGGGCGTTGCCTCGCAGCAAGGCGACGGCTGGCTCATTGGCGGAGTGGTGAAGAAGATGCCCGACAACACGGTCAACATCAAAGGGGGTAAATATACCACCTGCGAACACACCGACCACCCCCACTTCTACCTCGAAATGCCCAAGGCGAAGATGATCCCCGGCAAGAAGGTGGTCACAGGACCTGCCTACATCGTCATGGAGGATGTGCCGATCTACTTCCTCGGCATCCCCGAAGGCTTCTTCCCGATCAATTCTGGTCCCAAATCGGGTCTGCTGATGCCCACCTTTGGTGAGGAGTATACCAAAGGTTTCTTCATCCGCGACTTAGGCTACTACATCACCCTCGGCGAGCGCGCCGATCTGGCACTTCGCGCGGGCATCTACACGCTCGGTTCGTGGGAGGCTTCGGCGGCTTCGACCTACATCAAACGTTACAAATACACGGGCAACGTGGACGCTAAATACTCCAGCATCCGCGCAGGTGAGAAGGGCGAACCCGACTTTGTGCAGTCGAATGCCTTCCACATCGGCTGGACCCATTCGCAAGCCCCCACCGCCAATCCGGGTTCGACCTTCTCGGCTTCGGTCAACTTCAACACCAGTGGTTACAGCAAGTATTCGAGTACCAACCTCAACGACATTCTCTCCACGCAGACCAACTCGACGATCTCCTACTCGAAAAACTGGGCAGGAACCCCCTTCTCGCTGACCACCAATATGGCGATCTCGCAGAACTCAAACACCAAGAAGGTCGATGTCACCTTCCCCAGTGTCAACTTCACCGTGGCGCGCTTCAAACCTTTCAAACGCAAGGAGGCGATCGGCAAGGAGCGCTGGTACGAGAAGATCTTTATGAACTACAACGGACAGCTAACCAACACAGTCAGTGCCGATGAGTCGGATATTTTCTCCGACAAAACCCTCAAAAATATGAAGAACGGTATCAGCCACAAGATCCCCGTATCGGCATCGTTCAACCTGTTCAACTACATCAACATCACCCCCGCATTCAACTACGAGGAGAAGTGGTATTTCAAGAAGGTGGAGCAACAATACAACCCCGTGACCAACCGCGCCGAGACCCTCGACCCCGAATACGGTTTCTGGCGCCTCTACAATTACAGCGCGAACGTCCAAGCCACCACCACCTTCTACGGTATGTACACCGCCAAACGAAAATCCACGAAGTTGCAGGCGGTGCGCCATACGCTGACCCCCTCGATCGGTTTTTCGTACAACCCTGATTTCTCGGCGCTCAAATACGGCTATCAGAAGATCGTTCAAACCGACTCCATGGGTGGCTATCGCGTCTACTCACCCTTCTCGGACAATGCCTACGGAGTACCAACAAACCGCGAAAGTGCCTCGATGACCTTCTCTCTCGCTCAGACATTGGAGATAAAGGTGTTGAGCAAGAGCGACACATCGGGCATGAAGAAACTCAAGCTGATCGACGAACTCTCGGTCAGCGGATCCTATAACTTTGTTGCGGACTCCATGGGATTGTCGAACATTAATCTGGCGCTGCGTAGCACGATCTTCAAAAATTTCGGCATCCAGCTCTCCGCCACCCTCGACCCCTACGAGATCACCCCCGACGGACGACGTTATGACAAGCTGATGATCCGTCGCGGTCTACCCGGACGTATCGTCTCGACCGCTTGGTCGTTCGGCTACACCTTCAAGTCACGCGAGGACAAATCGGCCCCCGCCATCAACGACCAGACCAGCATCGACCCACTCTATCAAAACCCCTACTACGACCCTTACGGTACCATGGAGCCAACCCTCCGACGGCAATATATGTCGCAAGCATACTACGACTTCACACTGCCGTGGAACCTCAGCTTCACCTACGACATCAGCTACAACGCCCAACTGGGTAACTTTCCGCCCAAGGGCTACAAAGCCGTTGTTGCGCAGAACATCCGAATAAACGGCAGTTTGAACATCACCCCAAAGACGGGTATCGTCTTCCAAGGCGGCTTCGACATCTCCAAACGCGAGCTGACAACCCCCTGCGTCACGATCACCCGCGACCTGCACTGCTGGCAGATGTCCTTCGTCTGGTTCCCGATCGGCGCACACAAAAGCTGGAGTTTCAACATCGGCGTGCGCGCTCCGTCGCTCGCGGACTTGAAATACGACAAGAGTCAATCTATGTTCGATAATATGTATTAATGCTTTATAAATAACATCACTTATGGATCTATTCAAACGTTGGAACAACATCATCGGCTGGAGCGTCTTCGCCCTCGCGGCGGCGGTCTACCTGCTGACCATGGAGCCGTCGTCGAGCCTTTGGGACTGCTCCGAGTTCATCGCCACCTCCTACAAGCTCGAAGTGGGACACCCCCCCGGCGCACCGCTCTTCATGATGCTGGCACGCATCGCCACCCTCTTTGCCCCCTCGGTACACTACGTGCCGCACATGGTCAACGCCATGAACTGCATCGCCAGTGCCTTCTGCATCCTGTTCCTCTTTTGGACCATCACCCACCTCGCACGTCGCATGGGCGAACGCAATGGGCTGGAGCTGACCCCTGCCAACACGTGGGGGATCTTGGGCGCAGGCGTGGTTGGCGCCTTGGCGTACACCTTCACCGACACCTTCTGGTTCTCGGCCGTCGAGGGCGAGGTCTATGCCCTTTCGTCGATGTTCACAGCACTCGTGGTGTGGCTCATGCTCAAGTGGGAGGAGCAGGCTGACGAACCGCACGCCACCCGCTGGATCGTGCTGATCGCCTACCTCATGGGACTCTCGATTGGTGTCCACATCCTCAACCTGCTCACCATTCCCGCCTTGGTGCTGATCTACTACTTCCGCACCTCAACTCAGATCACCACCAAGGGCATCATCAAGGCTCTGCTCATCGCAGGCGTGATTCTGCTCTTCATCAATAGCATCATCATCCCCTACACGGTGGCTATCGGCGCGGCGGTCGACCTCTTTTTTGTCAACACGCTGGGTCTGCCCGTCAATTCGGGCATGGTCGTCTTCGCCTTGGCGCTCATCGGCGGCATGGGCTATGGCGCTTGGTACACCCACTGCAAAGGCAAGGTGCTGCTGAACATCATCCTGCTCTCGACCACATTGATTCTCATCGGCTTCTCGTCCTACGCCTCGGTGACGATCCGTGCGGCGGCGAATCCCCCGATGAACAGCAATAACCCCAACAACCCCCACGCACTCAAGTCGTTCCTCAACCGCGACCAGTATGGCGATCGCCCACTGTTGTACGGCGCCTACTACTCGGCACCCGCTTCGGGCTACAAGAGCAAGAGTTTCTACTATCTCGATGAAGACGGCAAATACAAGCAGGCAACTTCGCTGATTGGCATGGAACACGAACCCCAGTTCAAGCACCTTTTCCCCCGTATGTGGAACTACAAATACGGTGAGCAGGAGTACAAACCGTGGGCGGCATACCGCACCAAAACCGAGATTCTGCGCGATGATCGGGGCGAAGTGATTCGCGACGCACAGGGTCGTCCGCAGTATGGCGAAGGGTTGGATTTCGGACGCAAGCAGATCTACGACGACGGCTACGAAAAGCAGACCATCGTCGAACCGACCTTTGTCGAGAACATCAATTTCTTCTTCAACTACCAGTTGAGTTATATGTACTGGCGCTACTTCATGTGGAACTTCGTGGGACGCCAAAGCGACATCCAAGCCTCCCGCTCTGCCATTACCGACGGCAACTGGCTCTCAGGCATCCAGTGGCTCGATGCCAAATACCTCGGACCACAGGACAACCTGCCCGACGAGATCGCCAACAACCGCGGACGCAACGTCTACTTCTTCTTGCCCTTCCTACTGGGGTTGATCGGACTGGTCTACCAGCTCAACCGAGACCAACGCAACTTCTCGATCGTCATGTTGCTCTTTGTCATGACGGGCATCGCACTGGTCTTCTACTTCAACTCCTCGCCCAACGAGCCGCGCGAACGCGACTACGTTTATGCAGGTTCGTTCTACGCCTTCTCGATCTGGATTGGGCTGGGCGTATTGGCACTCAAGGAGCTATTGACCAAACTTTTGCATCGCAATACAACCCTCATTGCGGGGGCTGCAACCCTCCTTTGTTTGGGTGTGCCGACCATTCTCGCCGCCCAAAACTGGGACGACCACGACCGATCGGGACGCACCTACGCACGCGATTTGGGTTGGAACTACCTACAATCGACCCTTCCCAACTCGATCATCCTCAACTACGGCGATAACGACACCTTCCCCCTGTGGTTCAATCAGGAGGTCGACGGCGTACGCCCCGATGTGCGCATCATGAACACCTCCTATTTAGGGGGCGAATGGTACATCGACGAGATGAAAACCCGCGCCAACGACGCCGCAGGGGTTCCCTTCTCGCTGCCCAAATCCAAATACACGTTCCGCAACGACTGGGTTCCTGTCACCGATCAGATCGAACGCGCGGTGGACATCCGCGAGGTGATCGACTTCGTGCGCAGCGACGATCCTCGCAGCCAGAAGACCCTGATGGACGGCACAACGGTCGATTATCTGCCCACGCGCCACATCACACTCCCCGTCAACAAGGAGAACGCGATCGCTTCGGGCATCGTCAAGGAGGCAGATCGCGCCCTGATGGTCGACACGGTCTACATCAACATTCCAAAGGGTGAGTCGCTCGACAAAAACGAGCTGATGATCCTCGATATGCTGGCGAACTTCGAGTGGAAACGCCCAATCTACCTCACGCAGGTCTATATCCTCCAAAAATTCGGGCTGATGGACTACCTCCAATTCGACGGCTACGCCTATCGGTTGGTGCCGATCCGCACCCCCCGCACCCCGAACGATCCGTGGAGCATCGGACGCGTCGATCCCGACTACACCGCTCCGCTGCTTTTGGGCGAGGGCGAACGGGGATTCCGCTACGGCAACCTCGACGATCCGCACGTCTATGCCGATCACTTCACCCAGTTCAACATCGCTGCCTCGCGCACACGCGACGCCTTTGCCCGCGTGGCGAAGGAGTACCTGCGGCGTGGCGATGCAGGCAAGGCGGTGCTGCTGCTCGACACAGGGCTGGCGAAGTTGCCCACCTCGAAAATCCGCTTTTCGGAGTCACTCTACCCCTACATCGAAGCCTACTACGCAGCAGGAGCGATGAAGATCGACGGGGCTACTGCCAAGGGCGACGCGCTGATGCGTGAGTATGTGAAAAATCTGACCGATCACATCGAATACTACCTGCGCTTCGAAGGCACTCAAGCGGATATGGTTGGCAACATCATGACCGACAAGTACGACCTGATGTGGAATCTCTACCACTTGGCAGCCTACGCAGGGCGCACCGAAATTGTGGCTGAGATGAACACCTACCTCCGTACCTTGGGGGTCACGGACGGTGAACTTTACAACACGGCAACCACTCAACCGATCGACACGCCATTGATCGAACGGCTCGACACAGCAAAAGCCGGCAAGTAACACGGCGACACAGAGCGCGGGCGGAAACTTTTACGTTTCCGCCCGCGCTTTGTTAGATCGTCTATGGTCGTTTTGATCGCGCCTCTGTCGAGCGATTTGCCGCAGAGGGCTATGTTGAACTACTTGAGCTGTCGCTCCTGCTCGGCATCTTTCGCGTCGATGTCGTCCCCCTCCCAATCAAAGGGGGCGAAGTCGGTGCAGCCACGCAGCGTGAAGCGCGTGTAGGTGATCGGCAAGCCACACTCCAAGAATCGCTGCTCGTAGGCGGTCTTGACCGACAGCACTTCATCCGCAAAGCCCGATCCGTAGATGTCGGCATTGGCAACCTCGCAGGGCAAGTGCAAGCGCTCGATCACCGCCTGCGTATAAGCGAAGAGGTGTTTTGAGTCGGTCTTGAGGTGAATCTTGCCCTCCTCGGCGAGCATCCCCGCATAGGAAGCCAAGAATTGGGGTGCTGTGAGGCGCTTACGCGCACGTTTGGTGCGCAGCTGCGGGTCGGGAAAGGTGATCCATATCTCGGCAATCTCGCCCGCGGCGAAGAACGAGGAGATGAACTCGATGCGGGTACGCACAAAGCCTACATTGCTCATCTGACGCTCGGTAGCGCTCTTCGCACCGCGCCACATCCGCGCCCCCTTTATATCCACACCGAGGTAGTTGCACGCAGGATCACGCTCGGCGAGGGCTATGGTGTATTCGCCCTTACCGCAGCCCAATTCGAGAATAATCGGGTGATCGTTGTGGAAAAAATCACGGTGCCAATGCCCTTTCAAG
Source organism: Alistipes sp. (assembly GCA_036658095.1). Lineage (GTDB taxonomy): Bacteria > Bacteroidota > Bacteroidia > Bacteroidales > Rikenellaceae > Alistipes. The sequence goes on from JAVXFC010000012.1 coordinate 14,292, forward strand.
GGGTGATCCTTACCGAAAATATCGTCGAAATCGGGTTGTACAAAACAATCAAAAGTGAGGTTTTCAGCAAACCTACGCAATTTATCTTTGCCCATGGGCGTCGTTTTTTAGAAGGTGGATACCGACCGCTTCGACACCCCGCACAGGACGCGTTGGTCGGAAGGTGAATTGATAATTGCCCGTATCGGCGAGCATCACACTCAGCCGATAGGGGATCTCCGCCTCGCGCCGCAGCGATGCCGCATGCCGAGAGTGCGGAATATGAAGGGTGAAAAGTTCGCTGTAACGCAACGTGTCGGGTGACGTGACGCTCACACACAACGTCAGCGTGTCACCCTCGAATGTCTCGTTGCTCCGCACCAAAAGGTTCAGATCACGCAGCGTGAGGGTGTCTGCATTGTAGATCGTCACCTGCGCCGAGTCGCGCCACGCCGTGGCACTCACGTCCGTGACGGCAACCTGATGCGGCGACGTGCAACCAGCGAGCAGCAGCGCCGCGATAATCGCGCACGCCCTCATCGCTATTCTGTTTTCGGCGCCCCCTCGTTGCGGCTGCCGCTGTTGTTTTTATTTTCTTTCGTGCCGCTGCTTGCGCCGCCATTCTGACCGCCTCCGTTGCCGCGTCCGCGACCCCGATTGCGACCTCCGCGGTGGCTGCCTTCGCGCCGTTCGCCCGTGGTGGGTTTGGTCGGCTCGCCCGAAGTTGAAGTCGGAACAGCGGTCGACACGGTCGCTTTAGGTGCTTCGGTCTTGGGAGCCGCAGTCGCCCGTGGCGCTTGAGCGCCCTCGGCACGTTCAGCACGTTCGGGACGCGCCCCACGGCTGTTATTGTTGCGCGAATCGCGTCCGCCACGCCCTCCGCGATTGCCGCGGTTCTCGCGGTTCTCACCTCCTGCATTGGGTGTTGCACCCGCCGCTTTCGGCTCACGAGAACGCTGTTCACGGGGTTTCTGCTCCGTTGCAGCCTGCGGCGCAACGTTATCCGATGCTTTATTGTTTTCGCCACGCGGACGATTTTCCTGATCTTCGCGACCCCGACCACCTCGACGATTTTTGCGACGTTTAGATTGGTCGAAACGAGTGATGCTATCCTCCTCGGAGCGATAGGTAGGCTCCTCAACCACCTCGGTGACCTCGGCGATTTCAAGCAAACGTTCGACCTTTTTACCCGCGCGGTTCAGCGCCACGATCTCCTTCACCCGAGCGATGGGCAGGGTGACCACATTGCAAATGGCATCCTTGCTGGTGCTGAACGACATAGTGCCGCCCAACACATCACTTTTGAAGAGGAAAAACTCCCCGTCGAGGGTTTGCAGGGGTTCACGCAGACGCGGAAAATCCTTGCGTGCATCGACGTAAGTGTCATATTCATACATCATGCAGCACTTGAGTTTCGAACATTGCCCCGCCAGTTTCTGCGGATTGAGCGAAATATCTTGTGTGCGAGCAGCCCCCGTGGTGACGCTCGTAAAGCTCGCGATCCACGAAGCACAGCACAGCTCGCGACCGCAAGCGCCCAAGCCGCCAATGCGACCCGCCTCCTGCCGTGCGCCAATCTGCTTCATCTCAATGCGGATGTGGAACCGTTCGGCGAATACCTTGATCAGCTCACGGAAATCGACCCGCTCGTCGGCGATGTAGTAAAAAATAGCCTTGACCTTGTCGCCTTGGTACTCCACGTCGCCGATTTTCATGTTCAGCCCCATCTCGGCAGCAATCTGCCGCGAGAGGATCATCGTCTCGTGTTCCATTTCGATAGCCTCCTGCCAACGCTCTATGTCATAGGGTTTTGCCAGTCGGTAGATCTTCTTAAATTCGCCATTCAGGGGGTTGAAACCCGTACGGCGCATCTGCTTAGCCACCATATCGCCCGTGAGCGAAATGATGCCTATATCGTGACCCGGCGAGGCCTCCACCGCCACAATATCGCCCCGTTTGAGGGGTAAGTTGTTGGCATTCTGATAGAATCCACGACGGGTATTCTTGAAGCGTATTTCGAATATATCGGTCGGCACGTTATCGGGATACTCCTCCAACCACGCAGTCTCGTGGAGCTTGAAGCATCCGTCGGTTAGTTCGGCAGTAGGTTCGCACGTAGCATTGCAGAATGTACATCCACGACCCACTTCAGCTTTGCAGCACGCTTTATTTTGTTTATCACAGTCCATTATTGACAATAATTTGCGTAAAGATACAAAAATATTCTGAAAATCAGCCTATGCGGCTGCCAGTTTACGCACCGAACGTCGGATGCGCAGGATCATCAAGATCGCTGCCATGGAGAGTCCGAAGGTGAAGCCCACGATCAGCCCTTCGGGGCCCATGCCGAGCGTGAAGCCACAGAAGTAGCCCACAGGCAGGTTGAGCAGCCAATAGGAGACCAGCGCAATGGGCATGATGATCTTCACATCTTGGATGCCACGCAAGATGCCAGCCGAGACGTTTTGGACGCCGTCGGAGAGTTGAAACAACGCCACAAAGATGATCATGCGCGACGCCATCTCGATCACTTCGGGGTTGGTGGTGAAGAGCATCGGGATGTAGTTGCGCAGCGAGATGAACACGATGGCCGCCAGCGCATTCCACGCCAGCACAAGGTGGTACGAAGCCTTCGCCGCCAACGCCACATCGCCCATGCGACGTGCGCCATAGTTGTGCGAGACGACAATGGTGGTCGCCGCACCGATCGACATGACGATCATGAAGGAGCAGTTACCGAGGGTGGTGGTGATCTGGTAGGCGCTAATGGTCTCCGTATTGAACCACCCCATCATGATGCCCGTGCCGACAAAAGCCGAGGCTTCGAGGAACATCTGCATCGAGATCGGCAGCCCCATGCGCAACAATGTACGAATGGTCGCCCACGAGTAGTTGCGGGGTGAGAATCCGTCGAGGTAGCTGCGGTATTTATCGCGGTTGTAGAAGTATCCGATGATCAGGATCGGCATCATGATGCGCGAGAGCAGCGTTCCCAAACCTGCCCCCTCGGCACCCATTTCGACCATGCCCATGTGACCATAAATAAAAAGGTAGTTGAAACCCACATTTGCCAAATTGCAAAAGATCACGACAAACATCTCGACCTTTGTATTGCCCACGCCCTCCAAAAATTGTTTGAAGGCAAAGAAGAGCATGATGAAGGGCATACTGAATGCCAGCATCTTATAGTACGGAATCGCCATATCGACCACCTCGACAGGTTGCCCCAAGTGGTACATCAGGGGGATGACGGCAAACTGTATCGCCGCCACCAACAACCCCAACAGGGTGTAGAACATGATCCCATTTTGAAGGTAGCTCGCCGAGACCTGCTTGTCGCCCTGCGCGTATAGCTCACCGATCAACGGAGTGAGTCCCAGTGTGATGCCCATACCAGCGATGAAGAGGATGAAGAAGACCGCGCCGCCGAACGACACCGCCGCCAATGGCGTGGGGTCGTTGCCGCCGTAGGTACCCACCATGACGTTGTCGGCCACCTGCACCAGCACCTGACCGAGTTGCGTTGCAACCACGGGCAACGCCAAGAGAAGATTAATTTTGTATTGCGCTTTGTATTTTGCGAAACTGTACATAGATATATTTTAAGGATGCAAAGGTACAAAAAAATCGGGATTGCAAGGAGCAACCCCGATCGAAATGGATCTAACAGCGGATCTTGACGCCTATTTCTTATTCTTATCCTTATTGTACATGAATCGTTTGATTTTTTGCGTAGGAGTCTTCACAAAATCATCTTTTTCCTCCACCACTTCCGAGATGCGTGAGAAACGATTAACCTTCGTATTGACATACTCCATGATCTCCTTTTTGAGCTGCTCCATGCGGCTCTCCCACTCGCCACGACGAGTCTCCCAGCCCTCACGCCACAAATCCCATTTATGTTCCAGCTCGGCAGTGTCGAAATGCACGAGAGCCACCAAACGACCCTCCTGCTCCGTGACGATCGAATCGGTGATGCAAAGGTGCGAATTGAGGACACTTTCAATCTCCTCGGGGTAGATATTTTCGCCACTCGGGCCAATGATCATATTTTTCAGACGTCCCTTTATATAAAGGCGTCCCTGTTTGTCAAATTCACCCAGATCGCCCGTGCGGAACCAGCCATCCTTCGTGAAAACCTCGTCGGTTGCCGCTTGATTCTTGAAGTAGCCCTTCATGATGCAGGGGGTGAGTGCCACAATTTCGCCTTGGTGGGTCTCCGAATCAATGTTTTCGAGCCGAAGTTCGACCCCCGGAGCGTGCGGACCTGTCGATCCGAGATGCACTTGCGAGGGGGGCGCACCCGCCAGTAGCGGCGCGGTCTCGGTCAGCCCATAGCCAATGGCATAGGGGATCTTCGCCTCCAGCATGAACGCCTCCACATCGCGGTCGAGCTTCGCACCGCCCACACCCAAGAAACGCAGGCGTCCACCAAAGACCTTCAGCAGTTTGCGACCTGCCACACGGTGGAGGTAGCGACGAATGAAAGCCACACCGTAGAGTGTGCGCATGAATCCATTGGACTGGAACTTAGCAAGCACCTGTCCACGGTATATTTTTTCGATGATCAACGGCACGATGAGCATCACCGTCGGGCGCACCTCCTTGAAGGCTGGCATGAGTGCCGTAGCCGTAGGTGGGCGATCGAGGTAGGTCACGCGCGCACCCATGGAGAAGGGATAGATCATGCCGATCGAACATTCGTAGGTGTGCGAAAGAGGCAGCACCGAGAGGAACATATCTTCAGGTCCGACGGGAAAGATGTCGGCACTGATTTTCACCTGCATACAGAGTGCTTGGTGGGTCAGCATCACCCCTTTGGGTTTGGAGGTCGTACCCGAGGTGTAGATGATCACCGCCAGATCCTCGGGCTTTGGCACGCTCAGCATACCTTGCTCGTGAACCTTTTGCGCAATCACACCGAGGTTTTTGGTTCGCACCACCACATTCAGGGTCTCGATGGTCGTTTTGGAGACCTTCGAGAAGAGTTTATCGGAGACCATGAGCGCCTTCGATTCCGAGTGAGTGATGATCTGGTCGAGTTCCTCGCCCGAAAAATCGGGAAGGATGGGTACAGCAACCATGCCCGATATGGTGACCGCGAAGTAGCACGCCGCCCAGTTGGGCATATTGCTACTCAGCAACGCCACTTTATCGCCAGCCTTCAAACCAGCACTGGCAAGGATCTCTTGGACCTTTACGATCCGCTGCCCCACTTCAGCATAGGTCACCTGCTCACCGTTGCACATATTAAATGCAACTTTATTGCCGAAACTCGCCTCGCTATGTTTGACAAGTTCAAAAAGCGTATTGATTGTCATATCGTTTTCAGTCTGTTTCCCACATTGCATACAACGTGGTTATTTGTGACAAAAGTACAAAACATTCGCAAGAAAATCATTACTTTTGCTTCAAATAATTGTTATGTTTCAGATTGAATCTATCAAAAAACTCGCCATTGACGCTGGTTTTGACCTTTGTGGCGTGACTTCGTGTGGTCATTTAGTCGAAAACGAAGTTTGGTTCCGTGCGTGGCTGGCGCGGGGGATGCACTCGTCGCTGGCTTATCTCGAACGCAATCTGGACAAACGCTTCGACACACGACGGCTGGTCGAGGGGGCGCAGACCGTGGTGGTGTGTGCCGTGAGCTACAAGAACCTCGTCAGCGAGGGCTATCCCGCCGCATCGAACACCAAAATAGCCTCTTACGCCTGCACCCGCGACTACCACATCACCCTCAAAGCGATGCTCAACGAGCTGCTCACAACGCTGAAAGCCGACTGTCCCACCCTCGTCGGACGCGCCTTCTGCGACACCGCGCCCCTGCTCGAAAAGCAACTCGCCGTCGAGGCGGGCTTGGGGTGGATCGGACGCCAGTCGCTGCTCGTCACCCCGCGCCATGGCACTTATGTTTTGCTCGGCGAGTTGGTGTTGACCGAGGCGGTCGACCACTACGACACCCCCTTCGAGGGTTCGCGCTGCGGACGCTGCAACAACTGCATCGAGAGCTGCCCGACCGAGGCGATCGTCGCACCACGCGTGGTCGACACGGCGCAATGTATTGCCTGCCACACCATTGAGCGCGAACCAACCACACCGATCGACACCGACGGCTGGATCTTCGGCTGCGACCGCTGCCAGAGCTGCTGCCCCTACAATCAGAAGGCACCCCTGCACACCAACCCCCGTTTCGACCCTGTGTTCGACCCGCGGCAGCTCGATGCCGCCGCATGGCGGGCGATGAGTGAGACGGAGTTTGCCACCCGCTTCGGACAAACTCCTCTCCCACGCAGCGGACGCGAGCGGATAGTGAAAAACATCCACGAATAGCAACAACGAGTTCCCCTTTTGACAACCTCGGTCGTTGCCAAAGAGGGCAACGACCCGCCGAAAAAAGTTTGCATCATCCATTTTGATTTTTGATTTTTTTCCGTATCTTTATCCGATCGGGGAGGCATTACGCGCATCAGGCGCGATAATTGAAACATCCACCCGATGTGAAAACAATGCAAAAAATCGTTCAACAATGGATTGACGCCCTACTGGGCTACATAGGATTTGACCACGCAACGATCATCGGTGTCGATCAATGGGTTGCCTTCGCATCGATCGTGGTGATAGCGGTGGCAGCCGATTTTCTGCTGCGCGTGGTGTTGCTGCGTGTGGTGCGACGCTTGGTGGCGCACACCAAAATCACGTGGGACGATGTGATTTTCAACGAAGTTGTCCTGCGACGCCTGTGTCACATCGCCACGCCCATTCTGATTTTCGCACTGCTACCCGTAGCTTTTCCGCGCGAATCGGAGGCGCTGCACATCGGCATCCGCCTGCTCCAAGTCTACATTATCGTGATGATTTTCCGCTTTGTGAACGCTGTGATTTACGCCACCTTCGAGATCGTAGCGGGGCGCCCGGGGTGGCACGACAAACCCATAAAAGGGCTGCGGCAGACCGCACAAGGGATCACGCTGCTCATCTGCACCATTCTGGTCATCTCGATTCTCATCAACAAATCACCCGCGATTTTACTCACGGGCTTGGGTGCTTCGGCTGCCATTATACTGCTGATCTTTCGGGATAGCATCCTCGGTTTTGTATCGGGTATTCAGCTATCAGCCAACGATATGGTCAAGGTGGGCGATTGGATCTCAATGCCCAAATACGGTGCCGACGGCACGGTGGAGGAGGTGTCGCTCAACACCGTGAAAATTCGCAATTTCGACAATACAATCGTCACCGTACCACCCTACTTGCTGGTCAGCGACTCGTTCCAGAACTGGCGCGCCATGCAGCTCTCAGGCGGACGACGCGTCAAACGGTCGGTCTCGATCGACATGAACAGCGTGCGATTCTGCACCCCCGAAATGCTCGCAAAATATGCCAATATTGGACTATTGAAAGCGTACATTGCGCGCACACAGCAGCGGGTGGAGGAGTACAACCTTGCCCGCGGATTGGCGCCCGAAGCGGGCTGCATCGACGGGCTACACCAAACCAATTTGGGCGTTTTCCGCGCCTATCTGCTCGAATACCTGCGCAGCGAAGTGCGCATAAAAAAGGATATGACGCTCATGGTGAGGCTATTGCAACCAACCGAAACGGGCATCCCGATCGAACTCTACTTCTTCACCGACACTGTGGACTGGCTCGCCTACGAAGGGATTCAGTCGGACGTTTTCGACCACCTGCTGGCGGTGTTGCCCGTATTCGACCTGCGCGTATTCCAAAACCTATCGGGGGTCGATCTGCGGCAGCTCAAAAATAACCTTTAAGATTAGAGGAAAAACATCAGCATCACCTGCACAATAACCACGCGAAGGAACATACACACGGGATAGACCGTGGCGTAGCACACCGAGGGTTTATCACCGTCAATGGTGTCGTTGGCGTAGTTGAGCGCCATGGGATTCGACATACTACCACACAACACTCCCGCCGTGGAGCCAAAATCGAGCCGCGCAAAACGAAGCGAGATCAACGCCATGATCACCACGGGGATGAAGGTAATGGCAAAACCCAACGCCAGCCACAGCGCGCCTTCGGGACGCATGATCGTTTCGAAGAAGTGCGTACCCGCATCCAACCCCAGACAAGCCAGATACATCGACAGCCCCAAGGCGCGAAGCATCAGGTTGGCACTCAGCGTTGTATAGGTGATCATGTGCATCCGAGGTCCAAACGTGCCGAGCAAGATGCCGATCAAAATCGGACCTCCCGCCAAGCCTAATTGCACGGGGATCGAGATGCCCGGAATGTGGAATGGGATGCTGCCCAGCACCAAACCCAGCACCAAACCGATGAACACGGCGACAAGGTTGGGTTCTTTGAGCGTTTTCACCGCGTTGCCGAGGATCTGCTCCACGCTGTGGATCGCCGAGGCTTCGCCCACAACCGTCAGACGATCACCCATTTGCAACGTCAGATCGGGCGTGGCTAACAGCTGCACACCCGAACGATGCACACGGCTGATATTGATGCCATAGTTGTTGCGCAGACGCAACGAACTGAGCTTTTTACCGTTGAGTTCGGGGCGTGTAACCACAATGCGTTGCGAGATCAAGGGGCCGTCCACCGCATTCCAATCAATCTTATCGGTATTCCAATCTTTCTGCTCTTGTTCGCCGAATATCAGGCGCATAGCCTCCACATCGGCAGGCGAGGTGATGACCAAAATCTGGTCGTCTTTTTCGAGCAACATATCCGATTTGGGGATCATCACCCGCTCGTGACGCCACAAACGGGAGATCACAAAGCGATGATGACTGGTGGAGGCAATATCGTGGATGCTTTTGCCAAAAACCGCGGGGTTGGTGAGGCGGAAGCTGACGATGTAGACGTTCTTTTTATGCTCCGCATCGAGCTGCGGCAGGTCGGCAGGTCGCACCACAAACTTGCGCACCACGGCAATGGCGAGGATCACCCCCACCACCCCCAACGGGTAGGTCAGCGCGCAGCTCAGTGCCGCGCCGTTGCTGCTGATGTCGAACTGTTTCAAGGTCTGCTGCGCAGCGCCCAGCGCAGGGGTGTTGGTCGTGGCACCACACAGGATGCCCGACATATCGGAGAGCGGTACATCGAGGGCGATGCTGAACACAACGGCCATGACCGTCCCCAGCACCACCACCCCCATGGCAAGTGCCACCAGCCTACTACCCCCCGCACGCAGCGAGCTGAAGAAGCCCGGCCCCACCTGCAAACCAAGGGCATAGACAAAAATCACCAATCCGAAGCTCTCGGCGTAGTTGAGCATCGCAGGGTCGAGCGAAAGTCCAAAATGCCCCGCCAAGATACCGACGAAGAAGATGAACGCCGTTCCTAATGAGATGCCCGCAATGCGAATTTTGCCCAGCACCAGTCCCAAAGCCGATATGAGCGACACCACCACGACTGCTTGCAGGGCAGAGTGGTGGATAAAAAGAGTTTCAAGCCATTCCATATAATGTAACCTAACCGTTTACCGCCACAAAAGTAGGGTAATTTTTCGAAAACGCCCCTATAAGTGTCGTTTTTAGTTGCCCCAATTACTCGATTCAATCTCGACATACACACCAACGCTCAATATATATACATATTAGGTCACACGTGGAACGCATCCAAATATTTCACTTACATTTGCATCCATAGTTTCAAAAAGCGATTAAAAAATATTTATAACAGTTGTTTTGTTGATTCACTCATTTGGGGAAGCATTTGAAAAAGTGACGCCCTTCCACAAAGGGTGATGATAAAATCTATTTGGTTCGATTCAAGGGTTTGGTTCTTCCAAGTAGACGGAGGGGTGTCAGCAATGACGCTCCTCTATTTTTTTAAGGTGGTGTGTTTTTTTTGTTCCCACCGCCGCTGGTTTTCAAATTTATTTTATCTTTGCAAAATGAAAACTACACTTCGCGCACTATGGATTTCATGCCAAGGCGCATTATTGCTAATCAACTAATTAACAGATGAGTGAGCTAATAATAATTTTACTCCTTATTCTCTTGAATGGACTTTTGGCGATGTCGGAGATCGCACTGATTTCAGCACGCAAATCGCACCTGACAAACCAAGCAAAACAGGGCAACAAGCTGGCGCAGATAGCGTTGAACATGGCCAATGAACCCAACAAATTTCTATCAACCATTCAGATCGGCATTACCATTATCGGCATCCTGACAGGTCTCTACTCTGGGAATTTGCTCGCCGATGATTTTGCCTCCATGCTGATTCGTTGGGGCGTCGCACCCGGTTACTCACACCCCATAGCTCAAACCATTATCGTGGTTGTGGTCACCTATTTAACCTTAATATTTGGCGAGCTACTGCCCAAAAGAATCGGAATGAGCATTGCCGAAAAAGCAGCACAGGTCGTCGCGCGCCCCATGTATATATTGTCCCTAATCGCCTCGCCCTTTGTGTGGCTGTTGTCCCAAAGCACATCGTTCCTATTTAAGCTCATGGGCTTCAAAGAGCAGGCGTGTAAGGTCACCGAAGACGAGATAAAATCAATGGTTCAGGAGAGCGCTGAAGATGGTGAAATTGAAGAGGTTGAGCAGGATATTGTAGAGCGTGTTTTTATGCTTGGTGATCTGAAAGTAAGC
>JAVXFC010000013.1:0-23695 GCA_036658095.1 Alistipes sp.
ATTGTCGCCTTCATGTCTCATATTGCTTTAGGTGGCAAAAATAGTTAAATTTCGTTAAATTATCTGCATTTTAAGAAGCTGTTTTAATTTGTATCAATAAATTTGTTAGGCATTAGAAGCTGTTTGAATTTGTTACCGAAGTTATTTTAGAGCTATTTTTGTTTCTGTTTTTTTCCTGCAAATCCTCATTTAGCGCGCTAAATGAGGATTTGCAGGGCGGAAACTGGGGCAAAAAGAGCCGAAAAGAGAGATTAATAAATCCAAAACAACTTCTTAGTCCTGAAAGCGTAATTTACGGTCTCCAGTTACAAGATTTACACACAAAATTACACTGTCCCGTCCTAAAAAACCACAATAAGGAGACCTTTTTTTTTCGCTGTAAACTACAAATATTTAGCTATTTACATTTTGAACCAAGCGCCATTTTTGGCATCATTATCTTTATAAACCTCGTCAAATTCAGGTCTATTGTATTTGCCCGCCTCCTCGTTCAATTCCCTATACCTACCAATCGGATTCATAACCTTACCCATTTATAATATCCAAATAAACCAATAAAGAGCGTTTTACCGCCTCTGCAACCAATAAATAGAATGCTTCGGGGTTGTTCTCGGTATGGCTTTGCTCTAAGGCTTTATAATAGGCTTGTTTTGCCTCGTTATCGCCTTTGAGAGCTGTAATAGTGTAACCCTGCGACAGTAGGTATAGGTTCATTAAAAGGCGTGAAGTTCGCCCGTTGCCGTCTATGAATGGGTGTATCTTTACTAACTCATCGTGCAGGTATGCAGCCACTACAACGGGGTGGGTGTGCTCCGATACAAGGCGTTTATATTCCACAATAAAAGCCTCCATTTGTGGCTCAATCAGATGGGGTTGAGGTGGCGTATGTCTGCTACCTACAATCATAACGGGAACACTCCGATACTTACCCGCTTGCTCCTTGTTAATGCCGTGAAGTATTAAGGCGTGTATCTCCTTTATTGTCCTTTCGGTTATCTCAATATCCTTACTGGCCATCTCTTTGATAAACTCAATGGCTTGAGCATGGTTAATAGCTTCTAAATGTTCCTGCATACTCTTACCGCCAATAATTACACCCTCGCTTACAACAAGGGCGGTCTCTTGTTTCTCTTTGTTGAGGTGAGGTAAAAGGCTGTTTACTTTCCGATGCAGAACTTAGAAAAGATGGTGCTAAGGATTTCGTCGGTGGTGATTTCGCCTGTGATCGTGCCGAGGTGGTAGAGGACGTCGCGGATATCTTCGCTCAGAAGGTCGGTCGGCTGCGCATCGTCGAGGGCGCTGACGGCACGCGTAAGTGCTTCGTGTGCAGAGGTCAAGGCTTCGTAGTGGCGGGCCGAGGAGACCACGGCGTCGCTGTGGTAGAGAGCATCGGTGTTGACACTCGCGCGCAGCGCTGCGCGAAGGGCGTCGATGCCCGTTCCTTCGCGTGCCGAGATGCCGAGCGCGCCAGCAGGCAGTGTAATTTGAGGCATTTTGTCGATTTTGTTGACCACCTCGACCATGTGTTGATCCGCGCGCAAAGTGAAGGTGCGCGGTGTGTCGATTTCGGGGGCAACGGTCATGTGTACAATGATTTGCGCACGGTCGACGGCTGCCATGGTGCGCTCGATGCCCATGCGTTCGAGGCGGTCGTCGGTGGCGCGAATGCCCGCCGTGTCGATGAATCGAAAGAGGACACCGTCAATGTCGGTCGTCTCCTCAATGGCGTCACGCGTGGTGCCAGCGATCTCCGAAACCATGGCGCGCTCCTCGCCCAGCAGGCGGTTGAGGAGCGTAGATTTGCCCACGTTGGGTTCGCCGATGATTGCCACGGCGACCCCTTGTTTGAGGGCGTTTCCGAGGGCAAAGGAGTGGCGTAAAGTCTCGATCTCGCTATTTATAGCCTGCATGGTTTCCCGCAGCGAGGTGCGATCGGCGAACTCCACATCCTCCTCCGAGAAGTCGAGTTCGAGTTCGAGCAACGAGGTAAGCCGCAGCAGTTCACCGCGTAATTTATGCAGGGCATTGGAGTATCCGCCACGCATCTGGGCGGTTGCCAAGGTGTGTGCCGCGCGGGACGACGAGGCGATCAGGTCGGCAACAGCCTCTGCTTGAGCCAGATCCATTTTACCTGCGAGGTATGCGCGGGTTGTAAATTCGCCGGGTTGTGCCATGCGGGCGCCCGCACCGATGAGCAGTCGCAGAATTTCGGAGACGATGTATCGCGAGCCGTGGCAGGCGATTTCGGCCGAATCTTCGCCCGTATAGGAGTGAGGTGCGCGGAAGACAGAGACCAGCACGTCGTCCACCGTGCGTTCAGCGTCGACGATGCGTCCGTAGTGGACGCTATTGGCGGCGCATTGGGTGAGGGGTATGCGGCTGCGGAAGAGGCATTCGCAAATGGAAAGAGCCTGCAAGCCGCTCACGCGGATGACGGCAATGGCGCCCCCTGCGGCAGTCGCTGGGGCAGCTATGGTATCGTGGTCTTCGTGCATTTTAGCGTCCTCCGATTTTGAGTCGTTGTCCTGTGCGGAGTGCGTGGGCGTTTTTGAGGTTATTCCAGCGCATTATTTGCACGGTTGTCACGCGGTAGCGACGGGCAATTTCGCCCAGTGTGTCGCCTCGCTTGACCGTGTAAAGGGTACTTCGCGTAGGTGTGGATGTTTTGGAGCGTTGTTGCACCTGCGCCGAGGTTTGCCGCGAGAGATTTGCAGGGTTCAGATAATCTTTCAGGAAATCCGAACCTTTGGCAAAAATGGAATCTTGTTGTTCGATGTATTGTGTGACGTAACGCTGCGGCAACACCAGCACATACGATTTATTGGTGGCAGGAATGATGTCGAGTTTATATTGCGGGTTGAGCTGCTGAAGGGTCTTCATCGGCAAGTCGATGGTCGAGGCGATCTGCCCCAAGTGCATCATTCGGTTGACGCGAATGGTGTCCGTAGCCAGTGGCAGGGGCGATTGCACAAATTCGATTCCATGCTGACGGTGATAGGCATAGGCGTAGGTGGCACCGATGAAGGCGGGGACGTAGCCGCGTGTCTCGCGGGGGAGATAGTCGTATATATCCCAGACTGAGTGGCAGTTACCTCCTGCGCGAGCGATGGCTTTATTCACATTGCCCGGACCGCAATTATAGGCGGCGATTGCCAGTGTCCAATCCTTAAAAATGGCGTACAGATCTTTCAAGTAGCGGCATGCGGCGCGTGTGGCGAGCATCGGATCGCGACGCTGGTCGATGAGCGAGTTGACCTCCAAACCGTAGACTTTACCCGTGGTGGGCATAAATTGCCACAGTCCCGTGGCTCCCATGGGCGAGACTACGGTGGGTGAAAGTGCCGATTCGATGATCGGCAGGGCGCGCAATTCGACGGGCAGGTCGGCTTTGATCAGCTCCTCCTCGATCAGTGGAAAATAATATTGCGAGAGGCTCAGGATGCGGTTGATCGTCCCGTAACGGGTGTTGGTGTAACGGTCGATGTACGCCTTAACCACCGAGTTGTAAGTTAGTTGCACGGGTGATGCGAGGTCGCGCAAGCGACGCTCGTAGACCGAATCGGGCAGCATATTGGGGGACAAAGCATTGCTTTGCGTGTTGATGTTGACGTAGTTGTCGAAGAAATTATCGAACGAATCGAGGGTTTGGCGTTCGTGCCACTCCGAGAGCAGCGAATCAATTTGCACCCCACTCATGCGTGCCGTCAACTCTTCGGCAGGTTTTTGTGCCGCGGGTTCTTTTTTCTTCACCTCACCCTTCGAGCGTGCGATGACCGTCATTGGATCAATGGTTGCGGGTGGCGTGGTTGTGGGTGCGGGCTTCGGCGTTGCCTTCGTGGCGGCGGGTGGGCGTTTGTCCAGCGGAGCGGCTTGCGGGGCGGTCAGGGTGAGTAGTAGAATGAGGGTGAGTAGCTGTTTCATGGTCTAAAAGTTGAAGCTCATGTTGAAGCCAAAGACGGGGCGATTTCCCCCCGCCGAAGGGATGAATGTGTAGTCGACCAACGGCTCGATATTCATCGACAGGTCGTCCGAAATATCGTAATCCTTGAGGTGTGCATCGACGTGTGCGTCGACGATCTGAAGGATGTAGAGTCCCGCGGTGACGATGATGCAGAGGTCACGGTTGCGGCGATAGCTGTCTTTCAAGTTCTTCAGGAAGGTGGTCGAGTAGCGTCCGTGAAATTCGTCGGGCGAGCCGTCGGGGAAGGCAGCTCCGTCCTTGTCGAAGGCTGCTTTGAGTGAGTAGGCTTTCTTAAAGCGCTGAAAACCACGGTTGTTCCAGTCGATGCAATAGATCATCGAGGCAAAGCCTCCCACGACAAAGGGTACTTTCCAGTAGCTTTTGTTGTAGATCTGCCCTGCTCCCGGACAGATGCAGGCCAAGGTGGTGGCTTTCTTGACGTTCGACACTTCGTTGGTGGCGTAGTTCACCGCCGCATCGCCAATGAAGTAGACATACGAAGCAATCGCCGCACCGAGATATAGTTGCCGACGGGTGTTGCTGCGGATCATCTTGGTTTGCACCACTTCCAGCGCACGCGTGCGGTCGCCGCCCACCTCTAACAGGGCGTTGTATTCGCGTTTGAGGGGCTTGTAGGTTTTATTTTCGTTGAAAAAGAGCGCCAACCCCGCACCAAGTGTTCCGTAGAGGATCGGCAATTTCCAATATTGCTTGTTGTAGATTTGTCCGTAACCGGGCAGTGCCATCGATATCCAGCAGACCTTCGAGAGCGACATCGAGTCGCTCATGAACCACCCTTTTTTATACTTTGCGGTGTCGGCTAAGAGCAAGGGGGGCAGCCCGTTGAGTGAGTCCAGCAGCATGGAGTCGATCTGCAACGTGCCGTCGGCGTTGTAGGGAGCATGGGTGCGTGCGGCGGCAAATTTTTGTCGTATGCGATCGAAGCGAGCCAATTGGGTTGTGTCGTCGGCAGGCAGTGTGGCGCGTAGTGAATCAATGGTGGCGCTATCGGCTATGAGCAATTTTTCGCCCAGCGAGTCGATCGCGAACGAAGCCAATGCCGAGGAGTCGATCTTCGAGAGGATCAGCTGCCCATTAGGCATCGGGATTTTACCCTCGTGATGCGTGGTGTCGGGTTGCTCCTGCACCCCTTTACGCACAAACGTACGGGGACTGCGGTGTGCTTGCGCCTCGGCTTGCGTAGCACACGAGAGTGCTACGAATAGGAAAAAGAGGAATATGGTCAGCCGATGTCTCATGCCGTGTTATCCGCGTTTTGCAAATTTCTCGATGAATTTTTCGATCTGCGCATCGTCCGTGAAGCCGATGACGATCTTACCGCCGCCGTTTTTCGATCGGCGGATGCTGATCTCCTCCGAGAAGACCTTTTCGAGCTGCTCCACCAGTCGGACATACGATTCGGGGTACTCCTCATCTTCGATCGTCGAGGGGGCCACCGCGGGTTTGTCCAAGGAACGTACCAACTCTTCCAGTTGACGCACCGAGAGGTCGCGTTTGATGCAATGTTTCAACATACGGAGTTGCTGATCTTCGGGTGCGCCCGCAATCGCCTTGGCGTGTCCCATAGATATAAGACCCTCTTTGAGTGTCAGTTGCACTGCATCTGGCAACTTCAACAACCGCATATAGTTTGCCACGGTGGAGCGTTTCTTACCCACTTTTTCCGACAGGGCATCCTGCGTGAGGTGGCACTCGTCCACCAAACGTTGCATTCCCAGCGCAATTTCTATGGCGTTGAGGTCTTGGCGTTGAATATTTTCGACCAGCGCCATGGCATGCAGGTTCTCGTCGTCCACCTCGCGAATGTAGGCGGGCAGGGTCGTGAGATCGGCACGTTGAGCTGCGCGCCAGCGACGTTCGCCGCTGATGATGATGTATTTACCACTCTCCGAGCGTTTCACCGTCACGGGCTGAATGATACCCAGTTGGCGGATCGAATCGGCCAATTCATCGAGCGCCTCCTCGTCGAAATGGGTACGAGGCTGTGTGGGGTTGGGTATAATATCGGTGATGGCGATCTCCGCCATTTCGGTCATGGGGCGGAGCTTTGCCTCGACAACGTCGGAGCCAAAAATTGCGTCTAATCCGCGTCCTAATCCCTTCTGTTTCATAATGTTGTATTTTTTATTGCTTGCGGTTGCGTTTCAGCACCTCTTTCGCCAAATTCAGGTAGTTGACCGCCCCGACAGCCGCAGCGTCGTAGAGCATGACGGGCTTCCCGTGCGAGGGTGCTTCACCCAAACGGATATTGCGTTGAATTATTGTGTCGAAAACCAGCGCGCCAAAATGGTCACGTACTTCGGTGGCTACCTGATTGTTAAGTCGGTTGCGCATATACATCGTCAGCAGAAATCCTTCGATGTCGAGCGCGGGGTTCAGCCCGCCTTTGACCTTACGAATGGTGTTCAGCAGCTTCGACAGCCCTTCGAGAGCGAGGTATTCGCACTGCACGGGAATCAGGACAGAGTCAGCAGCCGTGAGGATATTGACCGTGGTGTAGCCCAGCGAGGGGGAGCAGTCGATGAAGATATAGTCGTAATTCTCGCGCACCTTGTCCACGATGCCTTTCATCACGTGGTGTGCGTTCTCCATCTTCGAAAGCTCGGTATCTGCCGCCACCAAGTCGATCGACGACGGCAGCACCCACAAATTTTTCACATCGGCACTTTTGAGGATCACCTCGGCGGGTTGTTTCTCCCCCACGATACATTCGTAGATGCCTTCGAGGTTGATGTCGAAGCCCAGACCCGACGTGGCATTTGCCTGCGGATCGGCGTCGAGTAGCAACACCTTTTTGCCCAGCAGGGCGATGGAAGCCGCGAGGTTGATAGCGGTGGTTGTTTTTCCCACACCGCCCTTTTGATTTGCTAAAGCGATAACCTTTGCCATGTATGTGTTTTCCGAGTTTAAGCAGTTTCTAAGCAGGCAAATTTACATATTTATTATCGGCTGTGCAAATCGACGGGCGTAAAAAAACTAAAACGGCTTGATGAGAGCCGAGGAGTATGTGAAATAGAAAATGCAAAATTCAGAATTTGGATTTCGAGTAGGCGCGGAATCCACAAAAAAACGATGAAGCAGGTCGCTTTTCTTTGAAAAATATGTATCTTTGAGCGCATAAACTGCTCGTGAAATAAGATATATAGTATGGAAGAAAATCAATCTGCCCCTCAAGAGGAGCCACAATCGACCCCAAAGGTCGATGCACAGGTCTTTGTGAAGTCCCGTTCGAAGTTTCCTACGGTGGGTGATGTCTTCGCCATGTTCGGTATCTTCATTGCTGCCGAGTTGATCGCTACGTTTGCCGTGATCCTCTTGGGGCTGGCAACCACGCATGGCGAGGCGCAGCTCTCACCCGATGCTACGGGCAAAATGTTGGCAATCAGCAGTTTTGTTGCTTATGTGCTGACCTTTGGCGGCATCTTGATCTATCGCAGTGCGCGGGGTGGCAGCGGGACCGTTGTACGCTTTTCGCTACGTGGGCTGAACCCCATATTGATCCTTTGGGGCTTTCTGCTGCTCTCGGCGGTGGGGGTGGTCATCGAGCCGCTGCTTTCGTTGCTCCCCTCGCCTGCTGTCGACGCGCTCGGCACGGGGGTGTGGACCATGGCGGCAATGATTATTTTCGCCCCGATTTTCGAGGAGCTGATCTGCCGCGGTGCCGTACTCGAATCGCTGCGTGCGAAGTATGGCGTGTGGATCGCGTGGTTTGTCTCGGCTCTCTTTTTCGGTGCTATTCACCTGCAACCACAGTTGGTGGTCAACGCTTTTTTCATCGGACTCATCTTTGCATTTCTCTATATCCGTACCAATTCGTTGTGGATTGTGATGATCCTTCACGCCATGAATAACGCCGTGGCATACATCGCCATGTTAATGGGTTACAGCAATGTTGTACTCTCCGATCTGATCACAAACCGCCTGCTATATATGTTCATTTTTGGGGTGGCAGTGGTGGTTTGCGTCATCTCAAGCTGGATGATTTATCGCACGTTGCGACGACTTGACGAGGAGGAGAAAAATCGCGTGACTGTGTAATAATATGGACGTTGCTACGTTTGCTACCTATAAAAATAGTATCTTTGTCTCGTTCAACTATGGGTTTTCGTAAAATCATAACAGTCGCATTGCTAACCTTTTTGGTTGGTTGTCAGGAGTTACCCAACTATTTTGTGGGTGACAATACCCTTGCACGTGTGGGGCGTACCGAACTCTCATTGCGCGATGTGGAGTCGGTGGTTCCTGCTGGAGCGACGGGTGATGACAGTGCCGCGTTTGTGGCGCTCTATGTCGATCGGTGGATCAAAAAACAACTCAAATTGCGGGAGGCGGAGCGCCATTTCTCCTCCTCGGCAGAGGATATTGACCGCATGGTCGAGGAGTATCGCCAGACCCTGCTGATCCGCAAACTCGATCAATTCTATGTCGATCGGAGCATCGATACAGCCTTCAGCGACAAAGAGATAAATGCTTATTACAAAGAACATCAGACCGACTTCCGACTCGATCGCACCATTGTCCACGGGCGGATTTTGCGTTTCAACGATAGCTATCGTCAAGCGCAAAAATTATTTAGCATGATGTCCTCCACCTCGACCGAACAGCAGCGGAATTTTCGGGATATCTGTGTGAAAAATAATTTTCAGCTGACTGATTTCACCGATGTGTGGGTCGATTTCCAAGAGTTTCTGACCTTGCTGCCCACACTGCGGTCGCAAAATTACGATGCCGCTCTCGAATCGCGTCAGGTGCAGCAGATGAGCAATGGACACGTGCGTTACTACTATCAAATTACGGCTGTGCGACAGGCTGGGGATCCGATTCCGTTGGAGCAGGTGCGCGAGAACATTCGCCGCGTGCTGTTCAACCAACGACAGAGCGAGCTGATTCGTTCGCACGAAGAGGAACTCTACAAGAGTGCCGAGACGGAGGGCGATTTCCGAATTTATCAAAAAGACAAAACAGAGAAAGAACAATAATATGTTGAAGAAAAGTATATTCCTTGCCCTTGCAACGCTGTGCGTGTGTGGCACTTTTGCGCAAAAACAGCAGGTCGTGCTGGACAAGGTGGTGGCCGTGGTGGGTGGATCGTCGATCCTCTACTCCGATATGAATAGCTACGCACGCCAGCTCACCGAGCAACGTCGTGCCGAGGGATACACCTCCGATCGCGATCCACAAAATGAGGCGCTTGAGGCGCTTATGATGCAGAAATTGCTCTACACGCAGGCGCAGATCGACTCGGTGAAAATCAATGACGGTGATGTGGCATCACGTGCCGAGGAGCAAGTGCAGATGATGGCTGTCGAAGCGGGAGGTGTGGCGAAACTCGAAGCGCGTGAACATATCGCGATCTTCAATATCCGCGAAATGATGCGTCAACGTCTTGAAGAGCAATCCTATGCCGAAGCCATGCAGGATCAGATCACCAGCAAGGTGACCATTGTGCCGGGTGAGGTGGATCGGTTTTACAAAAAAATAGACAAAGATAGCCTGCCCATGATGCCCGAACAATACATCTATGCGCAAATTGTTCGCTATCCGAAGTCGATTGTGCAGTCGAAGCAACGAACCAAGGAGCGGTTGCTTGAGATGCGCGAGCGGGTGATCAAGGGCGATGCGAAGTTCGAAACTTTGGCACGTATGTATTCGCAAGATCCCAGCACGATGATGCGTGGTGGCGAAATGGATCCCATAGCCCTCAACCAGTTGGTGCCAGAATTTAGTGTGCTTGAGAAGCTGAAGCCCGGACAAATCTCGGAGGTCGTGGAGACACAGTATGGTTTTCACATCATTCAGCTGATCGAAAAACGCGGTATGCTCTACCGTTTTCGCCATATCTTGTTAGCTCCCAGCTCTCCACCCAACGAGTTGGTCGACGCCATGCGCACGCTCGACAGCTTGGCGCACTTGGTGCGTATGGATTCGCTCTCGTTCGATCGCGCAGCCTACGAATACTCCGACGATGCCCACTCGAAGATGAATGGGGGCGTGGTTTCGAACCACGATGTATTGGAGCATTTCCGCGCGGGTGACCCCAAATTAACCCAGACAGCATTCCGCAAAGAGGATTTCGGCAGTAACAACAAACTCGATGACTACAACGCATTGACCCTCCTGAAGGTGGGCGAAATATCCCCTGCTTTCTTGTCGAAAGATTTGAACAACAACGAGTTGGCTAAAATTGTCAAAATGGTCGGGATCATCCCCTCGCACAAAGCTTCGCTCAACGAAGATTACCTCCGCTTGGAGGAGCTGGCGTTGCGTACGAAAAAAGAGAAGATCTTCATGGCATGGCTTTCGAAAAAAATCGACGGTATGTATATCTACATCCTACCCGAATTTCGGAATGGTGCTTTCGAGAATAAACATTGGATCAAATAACTACCGCCGTGCGTAAATTTCTTTCGATAGCAATCATCGTATGCGCGGCAGGGGGAGTACTCTTTGCCCGCACTGTGGGCGAGCCGATAGCACCGCCTCAGCAAGTCAAAACACAGCCACAACAACCACCGCAGCCTGCGCAACCCTCGCAGCCCCAAAAAAAATTGATCAACCTAAAGGCGGATCTCATGGGACCCGTGGCGGTGGGTGATTCGGCCATGTTCTTTGTGGGGAACTTCGCCGCGCAGCACAACGGAGCAGTCATCACATGTGACAGTGCGGTGCGCTATTCGGAGAACGAAATCGGTTTCTTTGGCAATGTGCTGATCAACAAAAATACGACTTATATATATGGTGATCGCGCCGACTACAACGGACTGCTGAACGAGGCACGCGTCTACTCCGACATCATCAAGGTGATCGACGGTGATGCCACCCTTTACACCTACGATTTTGTCTTCAACACCAAGAGCAACGTTGGCACCTTTGGTGGCGGCGGGGTGATGATCAACCGCGACAACCTCATGGAGGCAGACCACGGTTACTACTACTCGAATACCAAGGAGCTGGTCTGCGTGCAGACGGTCGAGATGCACAACGATGCGTATGAAATGACGGGGGATTCGGTGATCTACAACACCGCCACCGACCACGCCTATTACTTCGAGAAGACCAATATCTGGAACAACGACGGCGACTACCTCTATGCCGACAGAGGCGAATATGTGAAACAAGATTCGCTCTACAAGGTGACCCGCAATGGGTATATCCTGACCAAGGATCAGGAGCTGTGGAGCGATTCGATCGACTACTACAAAGCCAAGGAACACGCCATTTTGCGCCGCGCGGTGCAGATTGACGACCGCGAACACAAGACCCTCGCCTTTGGCGATTATGGCGAATATTGGAAATATCCGGGCAATGCCCTGCTTACGCAACGTCCGTCGATTGTCAATTATGACCCCGAACAGGGCGATTCGCTCTTCATGCGTGCCGATTCGATGTTCATCTATACGATCCTGCGTGCCGATGAGGAGAAGGCAGCGGCTGAAGCACGTGCCAAAGCAACGGTCGATTCGATTGCCACAGCCAGTGCAGCAGCCAGTGCGGCGGCAGATGCAGCGACCAGTAAAGCAGCGAAAAAAAGCACCTCTTCCACCTCGAAGGATGAGTCTCGTGCGGCGGCTGAGAAGCCTACAAAGACCGAGTCATCGGAGGCATCCAAGCTGACTGAAACGCCCGAAACTTCCGAAACTTCCGACGCGAAAACCCCTTCGGCGGCAGACACCACGCAACGCCAAGAGGTGGCGGCAGCCGATACCATCGAGCAACCGTCGATCGCTGCGGATACACTGACCCCTGCCCAGCGCAAGGCGAAGATTCGCGAGGCTGCGCAGAAGGCCAAGGAGAGCCAAAAAGCGGCTGTGGAGGCGGTGCGTGAGGCGAAGCTCGACTCTATTGCCGACAAACGGCAGGCGAAAATAACAGCCAAATTACTGGCTCAGAAGGCGCACGAGGAGCGCGCCTTGGCAGCTCGCAAACTCAAAGCGGAACAACGGCTACGGGTCAAGCAGACCAAGGCTCTGCGCAAAGGCAGGGCGCTTCCCGACTCCACGATACTCCAGACCCTTGATTCGATGATCGCGCTCAGCGGTGCGGCGCAGGATTCGCTCGCAACAAAGTTGACCGACACGCTGCCTGCGGACACCACGGCACTGGCACTGCGCGACACACTGGACACGCTGGATTCAATCGCGCCCCTCGATTCGTTGTATCGTCTGATCAAGGCGTACCGCAATGTGCGCACCTACCGCACCGATTTTCAATCTGTTTGCGACTCTCTGGTCTCCATTAGTCGCGATTCGACGATCCACCTCTACATCAAACCTGTGCTGTGGAACGAAACCAACCAAATCACCTCCAAGGTGATGGATATTTTCACAAAAAATCAGCAAATCATCCGCGCCGAATTTGTCGGAGAGCCGCTCATGGTGAGCCAGATAGACACCGCCTACTACAACCAAGTGGCAGGCAAAGAGATGGTTGCCTTCTTCGCCAACAACAAAATGTACCGCGAGGATGTCAACGGTCAGGCAGAGACCATTTATTATGTGCAGGAGGAGGGATCACCCGCGGTGGAGACCATGATGGTGTTGAAGAGTGGTGCTATCACCTTCTACCTCAACGAAGACAACAAGGTGCATACGATTGCCTACAAAAACGATGTGAACTGGAAGGCGTTCCCCATGGATAAAATTCCGCCCGAACAAGAGCCGCACCTCAAGAATTTCACGTGGGAGGCGGATCGCCGCCCGACACAGGCCGATGTTTTCGACCGCACGATTCGCCCCTCGGAGCGCGAAATGCGTTGGCGACTGCGCCGTCCCTACTTTCCAATTTACGAACGACTGGAGAGGCTGAAAAAACAATACACCGAATTTGGCGGTTGGGTCGATCGCAACGATATTGTGCAGCCCGATATTGACGAATGGATGCGCTCCTTGGGCTATCCCACGGGGCAGCCCCGCCAACATTAAGAAGCTGGCAAGGCGAAATGATGAAGTGCCGTCGAAAATAGAGGTTTCATTAAAAATAGCAGTTTGTCTTATTAAATAAGGATGAATCTATGCAAAAGCAAAAATTAGTTGGACTTATTTTAGGGATAGCTGTTTTTGTAGCGATCCTACTCCTGCCACCTCCCGCAGAAATCAGTGTCTCCGCTTGGCATATGATTGCCGTGGTGTTGCTCGTTGCCATATGGTGGATTAGCGAAGCGATTAGCTTGTGTATCACCGCTTTATTACCGATTGTGTTGTTGCCTATATTGGGGATTACACCCGCCTCAAAGGTCACACTGTCGTATGCAAACGAGGCGATATTTCTGTTTCTGGGCGGCTTTATGATTGCCTTGGCAATGGAACGATCTAATCTGCACAAAAGGTTCGCCTTGCATATAATCAAACTCATAGGCAGTAGCCCCGCACGCATCATACTTGGCTTCATGATTGCCGTCTACATTCTCTCGATGTGGGTGAGCAACACGGCTACGGTGCTGATGGTCATACCAATCTGCTTGGCGATTATTGATCAGCTGCCGAAAGATCCATTGGACAACAAAAAATACTTGCCCTTCACAAAAGTTCTCCTACTATCGATTGCCTACGCCGCTTCTATTGGAGGCGTGGCAACACTGATAGGCACACCTCCTAATATTATTTTCGCCTCCATAGCCTCTCGAACTTCGGGCATGGAAATTACCTTTGCTCAATGGATGGTCTTTGCTGTTCCAGTGTCATTTGGACTTTTATTGCTCGCTTGGTTCTTAATGGTCTACTTGCTCTATCCTGTACGCAAAATGAGTTTACCTCTGGGTACTGATTTTATTCAAGAGCAAATTCACGCGCTGGGGAAGATGACAACTCACGAAAAACGCGTCATGATTCTCTTTGGATGTGTCGCTGGCTTATGGGTTTTCCGTGGGATCATCCCCATTCCGCTATTTACCTCTGTCATATCCGATACCACCATTGCTATTATGGGTGCCATTTCGCTGTTTTTGGTGCCTACTGGAATGAAAAAAGGCGAAATGCTACTTGATTGGCAAAGTGCATCTAAATTGCCGTGGAACATACTCCTACTCTTTGGCGGTGGATTAGCACTTTCCGAGGGCTTTGGCGCTTCGGGTCTGAGCAACTATTTGGTCTCGATATTTGAATCCTTGAAGGGGTTAGATTGGTGGGTAGTCCTGTTGATCGTCGTGACGATTGTCATTTTCCTAACCGAACTGATGTCCAACACGGCAACGGCAACACTCCTGATCCCGATTATGATTAGTGTATCACAAGCGCTGGATATATCCCCTCTTGTGTTGGTGATGCCCATAACAATGGCTACCTCATTTGCCTTTATGCTGCCCGTGTCGACACCTCCCAACGCCATTGTTTTTGGCTACGACTACCTGTCCATAAAGGATATGGTGCGTTCGGGCTTTTGGCTGAATTTGATTTGCATTGTCGTATTAGTGCTTGCCACCTTATTTCTGCTTCCGCATTGTGGCATTATTCATTAAACGAATCTAAAAAAAACCGCCACGCAAATAGATGCGCGGCGGTAATCTGGTTACGGTATTGCTCCGTTTATTTTTGGGCGACGGCGTGCAGTGTACGCAGAATACCGTCGGCATCGTAGCCACATTGGGCGTAGAGTTCCGCGGGGGTACCCTGCTCGACAAAGACATCGTCGATACCAAGCGGAGTGACCTGCGTGGCGTAGTGGTGTTCGTTGAAAAATGCAGCAACAGCCTCACCTACCCCACCTCGAAGGATGCCATCTTCGACCGTCACCACCTGTTGGAAGCGGCGTCCGACAGTGTGCAGCAGCTCCTCGTCGAGTGGCTTGACGAAGCGCAAGTCGTAGTGCGCCACCTGCAACCCCTCGGCTGCGGCACGCGCCACAGCCTCGGCAGCAAAGTTGCCCGCCGTACCGATCGACACCACCGCCACATCACCCTGCTCACGCAGACAACGCCCACGTCCGATTTCCAGCGCCGCAAACGGCACACCGCGCCATGCAGCGCCCGCGCCACAGCCACGCGGATAGCGGATCATGAAGGGGGCATCGGCATGGAGTGCCGTATAGATCATATTGCGCAATTCAATTTCGTTGATCGGGGCGGCAACAATGAGGTTGGGAACCATGCCAAACGCCGCCATATCGAAGACTCCGTGGTGCGTGACACCGTCCTCGCCCACCAACCCACCGCGGTCGAGGCACATCACCACAGGCAGATTTTGGATCGCCACATCGTGAATCACATGGTCGTAAGCACGCTGCATGAATGCCGAATAGACATTGCAGAAGGGGCGCATACCCGCCGCTGCAAGCCCTGCCGAGAAGGTCACAGCGTGTCCTTCGGCGATCCCCACATCGAAGCATCGTTCGGGCATCACCTTCTGCAACAGGCTCATAGAGCAACCTGAGAGCATGGCGGGCGTGACCCCCACAACGCGCGAATCGAGGCGAGCCAGCTCGACCAGCGTCTCCCCGAAAACATCTTGATAGCGCGCATTTGCAGCACACGACGCCACTCGTTTGCCCGTTGCCGCGTCGAATTTGCCCGGCGCGTGCCAAACCGCCTGATCTTGCTCCGCGGGGCGGTAACCCTTGCCCTTGACCGTCATCACGTGCAGCAACTTCGGTCCTTCAATGTCGCGCAGCACACGCAGCACACGCACCAACTCGTTGAGGTCGTGACCGTCCACGGGTCCAAAGTAGCGGAAATTGAGACTTTCGAACAGGTTGCTTTTATTCAACAAACCATGTTTCAAAGCGTTGCCCGTCATCTGGCAGAAGCGCAGAATGGGCGGCGTATGCGAAAGGATGCCCCACAGCCACTGTTTGAAGCGATTGTATTGCACCGAAGTCGATATTTTGAGCAGGTAATTTCGTAGCGCGCCCGTGGCTTGGTCGATCGCCATGTCGTTGTCGTTGAGGATCACCAGCAGGTTCGTGTGCTTGCTTGCACCCGCATTGTTCAACCCCTCAAACGCCAAGCCACCCGTCATCGACGAGTCACCGATCACCGCCACC
Source organism: Alistipes sp. (assembly GCA_036658095.1). GTDB lineage: Bacteria > Bacteroidota > Bacteroidia > Bacteroidales > Rikenellaceae > Alistipes. Next base: position 15,956 of record JAVXFC010000013.1, read on the forward strand.
GTCTGCCGTTTCTCGCCCCGCAGCTCCGCCGCCTTGGCGTAGCCCAGTGCTGCTGAAATCGAGACCGACGCATGACCACCCCCAAAGGCATCATAAGGACTCTCGGCCATACGCGGAAAGCCACTCAAACCATTGAGCTGCCGATTCGTACGGAACGCTTCGCGACGTCCCGTGATGATCTTATGGGCATAGGTCTGATGTCCCACATCCCAGACGATTTTGTCGTCGGGTGTTTGGAAAACATAGTGCAGTGCCGCCGCCAACTCCACCGCACCAAGGCTCGAGGCCAAGTGTCCGGGATTGACCGCGCATTGTTCCACAATATAATGTCGCAACTCGTCGCAGTAGAGGCGCAACTCCTCCGCAGAAAGCCGTTTAAGCTCGTCTGGGGAGTCAATTTTATCGAGTAAAGTATAGGAACCGTTAATCATAGTAGCACAAAGGTAATACAAGCCAAGCACAGAGCCAAATTTATTTGAGATCTGTCAAGACGCCGCTTATTTTCTGTAAAGATAGATAAAAAATTTGCATTTTTCCCAAAAAAAATCTATCTTCGCAAAAGAATTAGCGACGTTTTATCCGAGGAGAAAAGCGACGCACAACAGACAAAAAGAAATTCAATTTACCTTCATATCGATGCAAAAATACCACAAAATACTTCTTAAATTGAGCGGAGAATCGCTCCAAGGCGCTCAGAAATACGGACTTTCAACCGATGTTCTTCAATCCTATGCCGAGCAAATCAAGGCTGCCGCAGCAACGGGTGTCCAAATTGCAATCGTAATCGGAGGTGGTAATATCTTTCGTGGTTTGAGCGGTGCAAAACGAGGTTTCGATCGCGTGAAAGGCGACCAAATGGGGATGCTTGCCACGATCATCAACTCGCTGGCGCTGCAATCTGCCCTCGAAGATAACGGTGTGAAAGCAAAAGTATTAACCTCCATTCGCATGGAACCAATCGGCGAATACTACTCGAAAGCCAAAGCGCTGGAGTATCTGGAGGCAGGCTACGTGACAATCATCGGCGGCGGCACCTCGAATCCTTACTTCTCGACCGACTCGGCGTCGGCACTGCGCGGCATCGAAATCGAAGCCGACGTGATGCTGAAAGGCACACGTGTAGACGGGGTCTATACGGCTGACCCCGAGAAAGATCCAACAGCCACACGCTTCGACGAAATCACCTTTGACGAAGTTTATGCGCGCAACCTCAAGGTCATGGATATGACCGCCTTCACGCTCTGCAAGGAGAATGGGTTGCAGATCGTCGTATTCGATATGGATACGCGCGGCAACTTGGGCAAAGTACTTGCAGGTGAGAAAATTGGCACACTCGTAAAACGATAAACTATGGCTAAGAAAAAAAGTTCTCTATCGCTCTGGATCATGCTCGCAGCCATCGTAGCGTTGGCAGCAGTGATCTTCCTGCTCCCCTCGTGCGGTGCATCTGGCACTGAAAAGTCCACTTTGGCAAAGGTGGGTACGGAAGCTCCCGACTTCACGGTCGAAATGGTGGGCGGGGAGCCGATTCACCTCGCCGATCTGCGTGGCAAAGTGGTGTTACTCAACTTCTGGGCAACGTGGTGTTCCCCCTGCTGTCTCGAACTTCGACGCGTGCAAACAGAGGTAATCGACCACTTTGCAGGTCGTGAATTTGTCTTTTTGCCCATATCGCGCGGTGAAACACGCGCTGAGGTGGAGGCTTTTCGCACCGAGGAAGGATATAGTTTTCCAATGGGTTTAGATCCACAAGAGCTAATTTACAACCTCTACGCCAACAACTACGTCCCTCGCAACTTTATCATTGGCAAAGACGGGCGCATAGTGAAGTACACCGTAGGTTACACTCCCGGCGAATTTGCCGAGTTGATCCACCTTATTGACACCGAATTGCAAAAATAAAAGACAAAGATATGGATACTAAAATGATTATTGACGAAGCCACCGATCGCATGACCAAGGCTCTCGCCCACCTCGAAGAGGAGCTACTCGCCGTACGCGCAGGCAAAGCATCGACCAACGTCTTGAACGGTGTGATTGTCGACTACTACGGCGCGCAAAACCCCGTATCGGGCGTAGCGAGCATCACCGTTCCCGATGCCCGCACGATCCTCATACAACCGTGGGATAAAAATATGCTGCGCCCGATCGAGAAGGCAATTCTCGACTCGAACATCGGACTCACCCCCTCGAACAATGGCGAGCAGATCCGTCTGTCGATTCCGCCGCTGACCGAGGAGCGCCGTAAGGAGCTGGTCAAACAGGTGCGTGGCGAAGCTGAGACGGCTCGCATCAGCCTGCGCAATGCACGCCGCGATGCAGTGGAGGCGTTCAAGAAGGCACAGAAAGAGGGTATGCCTGAGGACGTTGCGAAAGACGGCGAAGGCACATCACAAAAATTACTCGAAAAAGCAACCAAGCAATTAGACGCCATTCTCGACAAAAAAGAGAAGGAGATCATGACCGTATAAAGCGGATTCACCTTCTAAAAATAGCAGAGCCGATCGCCCCCTAAGGCGATCGGCTCTGCTATTTTTGGCTTACTTTGTGCATGTGATCGCGCAGAACACAACAATAAACAGCCTTACGAAGAGTCTGCTAAGCCCTATCAATTAAACACATACGACTATTAAAAAAAATTATTAAAAAATTACGTTGTTTTTACTGTTAATCTTTTCACATTACGGAATGTTTTATTACCTTTGCTGCGTAAGAACCGTACAACGACGGTTTAGGTTAGGCAGATTATTGAAGTTTAATTAAATATGAAAAGTACTATGGACAAAATGGATTTGAAAAAGTACGGAATCACGGGCGTAACCGAGGTTGTGTACAATCCCTCGTACGATGAATTGTTCCGCGAGGAGACGAAAAAAGGGCTGCGCGGCTACGAAAAAGGTCAACAGACCGATACAGGTGCAGTAAACGTGATGACAGGAGTCTACACGGGTCGCTCTCCCAAAGACAAATTTTTCGTTATGGACGAGACCACCAAGGAGACATTGTGGTGGACATCCGACGAATATAAGAACGACAACAAACCCACAAGCAAGGCAACATGGAAAGAGCTGAAAAAATTGGCTGTCACCGAGTTGTCAGGCAAAAAACTCTATGTAGTCGACACCTACTGTGGCGCCAATGAGAATAGCCGACTGAAAATTCGCTTCATCATGGAGGTGGCTTGGCAGGCACACTTCGTGAAAAATATGTTTATCCGCCCGACGGATGCCGAGCTGGAGACATACGGCGAACCCGACTTCGTGGTTCTCAATGCATCGAAAACAAAGGTCAAAAACTACAAAGAACTGGGTTTGAATTCGGAAACGGCTGTTGTATTCAACCTCACCGAGAAGATGCAGGTGATCATCAACACATGGTACGGCGGCGAGATGAAGAAGGGTATGTTCTCCTACATGAACTACCTGCTGCCTTTGAAGGGCATTGCGGCCATGCACTGCTCGGCAAATACCAATGCCAAGGGTGAGACTGCGATCTTCTTTGGTCTCTCGGGTACGGGCAAAACAACCCTTTCGACCGACCCCAAGCGCGAGCTGATTGGCGACGACGAACACGGCTGGGACGACGACGGCATCTTCAACTTCGAAGGTGGCTGCTACGCTAAAGTCATCAACCTGTCGCAAGAAAATGAGCCAGACATCTGGAACGCTATTCGCCGCAATGCACTGCTGGAGAACGTCACCGTAGGCGCCAAGGGCAAGATCGACTACACCGACAAATCGGTGACCGAGAACACCCGTGTCTCCTACCCGATCTACCACATCGACAACATCGTGAAGCCCATTTCGAAGGCTCCCGCAGCCAAGAAAGTCATCTTCCTTTCGGCCGATGCCTTCGGTGTGCTGCCTCCCGTTTCGATCCTCACACCCGAACAGACAAAGTACTACTTCCTGTCGGGATTCACCGCTAAACTTGCTGGCACAGAGCGCGGTATCACCGAACCTACACCGACCTTCTCGGCATGCTTCGGCGCTGCATTCCTCTCGCTGCACCCCACCAAATACGGTGAGGAGTTGGTGAAGCGTATGCAAAAATCGGGCGCCAAAGCCTACCTCGTCAACACGGGCTGGAACGGCACAGGCAAACGCATCTCGATCAAGGATACACGTGGCATCATCGACGCCATTCTCGACGGCTCAATCGACAAAGCAGCAACCAAGAGTATGCCGTTCTTCGATTTCAAGATCCCGACCGCACTGCCCAGTGTCGATCCCAAGATCCTCGATCCTCGCGACACCTACAAGAACGCCAAAGATTGGGAGGTGAAAGCCGAAGATCTGGCAAATCGCTTCGTGAAGAACTTCGCTAAATTTACGGGCAACGCTGCTGGCAAGAGCCTCGTAGCTGCTGGCCCGAAGGTTAAATAGTTAGGGTATACGCGGATTCATCCGCACCAAAAAAGTCAGCGAGCCGAATTTCCGTAGGGGAATTCGGCTCGCTGTTGCTATACATTCGATCGGCTTAGAAACTGTTTGAATTGGTCACCAAAGCTATCTCATAAATTCAAAACAGCTTCTTAGTCATCGATCTTTACCATGCGATACTCCTTATCGAACTTCAATTCAAGGCGGTTATCGAGCGTCAACTCGTAACCATGCTTCCCTTGTTCGATCTTTTTGACCACCGCAGCGGGATAGTTCTTCAACAACTGTTCGCTAATAGGCATCGGGATAACTGCCATAGGGACAACCGAATGCGTACATTCGACCTCCGACCATGTACCATTCTTTCGGAACTCAACCTTGTCTCCATTTGTGAAGGCAACATTATAATTCATATCAAATAAATCGGGATCCTCACTCACATAAGCGACGGGCATCTCCACAAAATGCGCCAAAATGAATTGCCGTGCAGGGGCTGGAAGCTGATCCATCGTGATCGGACGGCTATCTCCCGAACAAGCAACCGAGGTAAGCGCTGTAAAACAGAGACAGAGTGCAAGTAATTTTTTCATAATCAATCGTTTTAATTGGTTGTTTGACAAATATACGCAAATTTTGCTCCACATCGAAAACGAAGCAAAAAAAATCCTCGACAAAATTTTGTCGAGGATTCATTTTTTGGTCAGACAAGGGCGCAAATTACGCCTTCGAACCGTCGTATGCCCACTTCACGTAGATAGCACCCCACGTGTAACCTCCTCCAAATGCAGAGAGAATCAGGTTATCGCCCGGACGCAGCTCCTTCTCGTAGTCGTAGAGACACGAAGGGATCGTCGCGGCGGTGGTATTACCGTTGGTGGTGATGTTGATCATGCACTTCTCCTTCGGCAGCCCCATGCGGCGCGCCGTGGCGTCAATGATGCGCAAGTTTGCCTGATGAGGCACGAGGTAACGAATATCTTCCGCCTTCAAGTGGTGACGCTCCATGATCTCGCACGAGACGTCTGCCATTTTCAACACAGCAGCCTTAAAAATTGCAGGTCCATCCCAAGTGATCGTGTGCCAATTATTTTGTACCGATTCAATCGAAGCGGGATAGCGCGATCCGCCGCCCTTCATGAAGAGCTGCAATTCGCCAGAACCGTCGGAGTGGAGAATCGAATCAACCACACCAAAGCCCTCTGTATTAGGCTCCAAAAGTACTGCCGCAGCGCCGTCACCGAAGATCGGACAGGTGCTACGATCGGTGTAATCGACAATGGAGGACATTTTGTCCGCACCCACAACGATCACCTTTTTGCAAGAACCAGTCTCGATAAATTTAGCACCCGTAGTCAATGCGAAGAGGAAACCGCTGCACGCAGCCGAAACATCATACGCAAATGCCTTCTTGCAGCCCGCCTGATCGGCAATCAAGTTGCCCGTCGAGGGGAAAAACATATCAGGGGTCACCGTAGCACAGATTACCAGATCAATATCCATGGGATCGGTTCCCGTTTTGTCGAGCAAATTGAAAATCGCACGCGCACCCATATAAGAGGTACCAATGCCGTCGCCCTTGAGTATATGACGTGTTTTGATGCCAATGTGAGACATAATCCACTCATCCGTCGTATCGACCATGCCACTCAACTCCTCATTCGTGAGGATATGATCTGGAAGGTACTCACCCACTCCCGTGATTGCTGCAGTTATCTTTTTAACCATTAAACTATTTTCAAACTTTCTGTTTAACTCTCAAAGGCGCTGCACAATTTGCCGACGATGTCAGCTTGAGCGCAACTTTCGGTTGTGAGTATCATATTCTTAATCGCAAGAGGTGACGAGCATCCATGACCGATGACCACAGGGGCATTGACGCCAAGGACAGGCGTGCCACCCACATTTTCGTAATTCATCGAAGCCCAAAACTTATGATTATCACCGCACAGCGCTTGGTTGATACGATATAATCCTTCGGCCATTTTGAGTGCCGTGTTGCCAATAAAACCGTCACAGACGATCACATCAGCCACCTTACCTGAGAAGAGATGCGAACCTTCGACGTTGCCCACAAAATTCAGGCGTTCATCCGTCTTCATCAATTCGTAAGCCGCGCGCGTTTGCCCGTTACCCTTGGTCTCTTCCTCGCCAATATTGAGCAATGCCACACGAGGTTTCGCGATTCCCAACACTGCCTCGGCGTAGATCGAACCAATCAGTCCATATTGTGCCAAGACCTCTGGTTTGCAATCCACATTCAGCCCCACATCCAGCAGCAATGCCGGACGCCCCGTCACCGTTGGAACGATAGACGAAATGGTGGGACGGATCACCCCCTCAATGGGTTTGACCGCATACATCGAACCGACCATCATAGCACCCGTACTTCCAGCACTGGCAAAACCCTGAATAGCTCCTTTTGCCAAATAGCCGAAACCGACCGTGATACTGGAGTTGGTCTTGGCTTGGAAAGCCTTCGCCGGATGATCTCCCATTTCAATCACCTCGGTAGTTGGGACAATGTCGAACCGCTCCGCAGAGCAACCTTCGGCAGCCAGCACAGCTTTGATCTGCACTTCGTCGCCGAACAAAACAATTCTACTCTCCTCGCCTACCGCATCGAGCGCCATGACAGCACCCTTCACCGCAGCTTCGGGAGCAAAATCACCGCCCATAGCATCAACACCAATCTTTAACATAATCGTGAGATTTGGGTTTATAAATCATTATTGAATGAAGAGCGCACCTCGTGTGAGCGGTGCGCCTTCATAAGTGCCTTCGAGGCGCAACTCTATTCTGCCTTCTGCTCGATGGCCAGTTTGCCACGATAGAAGCCACATTCGGGGCATACACGGTGGTAAAGCACCGCTGCGCCACAGTTGGAGCAAGTAACGACCGTCGGAACGACAGCCTTATAATGGGTTCTTCTCTTATCGCGTCGTGTCGACGAGATTTTGTGTTTAGGATGTGCCATTTTATAATCTCTTTATAAGTTTAACTATTCTTTGTTTTTATCACGCTCATCGAGTGCTAATTGCACCCGCAAAGCCTCTAATTTCTTCCACTCCTCGCTCTGTCCCTCCGAGGATTCCGCCGCATTTTCAGCCCTTTGACGCGCCTCTATGGCCGCAAATTCGGCATCGGAGACAATCTTGAAGCGAGCCAACATCTCTGGGTCGCACATCCCCTCGGGATGCACCCGCTGGTAGGGCAACGACAGCACAATGCTTTCGTAAATATACTGTGCCAAATCGACCTCCGAAGCCGAAGGGGATATCCACATCACCTCGCCGTCGTACTCGTCGATCTCGTCCGAAAACTTGACCACCAAACGACCCTCAAAATGAATCGGCACGTC
>JAVXFC010000014.1:0-23394 GCA_036658095.1 Alistipes sp.
TGCATACCATAGGTGAAGATAGACGCCACACCCAACACCTCGGCACCCGCCTCGCGCAGCACGTTGACCACCTCGATGCACGAGCCGCCCGTGGAGATCAGATCCTCAATCACAACCACCTTCTGCCCCTTTTCGAGACGTCCCTCGATCTGGTTACCACGCCCGTGATCTTTCGAGCCACTGCGTACATACCCCATGGGCAGGTCGAGAATCGTGGCGGTGATCGCAGCGTGAGCGATGCCTGCGGTGGAGGTTCCCATGAGTACTTCACAGGTGGGGAACTTTTCACGCACGAGGTGTGCCAGCCCCTGCTCGATGCGATTGCGCACCTCTGGAGCGGTCAGCGTCAAGCGGTTGTCGCAATAAATTGGGCTTTTGATGCCACTTGCCCATGTGAAGGGCTGCTCGGGGCGCAAGAAGACCGCGCCAATTGAAAGAAGATCTTTCGCTATTGATTTTTCCATATTTTTCGTTTTTAGAAACAGCTTCTTATAATGCTTTTTTAAGGACCTCTTCCACCTCATCTTTGTAGATGCCGCCCTCATGCACCTTCTCATCGGCGATGTAGAACGTCGGCACGTAGTAATAGTCGTAGCTCTCGGCACGGTCCGACTCCTCCGACTCCTCGATCATCTCGATTTCGAGCGCCGCATAGGCGGGATTCGCCGCACGCAGCTCGTCGAGGTAACCCAGCGCCTTGCGGCAAAAGGGGCAATTCTTCAGGTAAAACAGCTTGATTGGTCGCATCTTTTCTTATTTTACAAAATCGTTCATGCAACGCTGCCATGCCGCCACGGGATCAGCAGCCGCCGTAATGGGGCGTCCAACAACGATGAAGTCGGAGCCTATTTCGCGCGCACGCGCAGGTGTGGTGACCCGCACTTGATCCGCCACATCCCCCTCCGCAAAGCGAACTCCGGGGGTCACGGTCAGGAACTGCGCGCCACACGCCGCCTTCACAATGCCCGCTTCGAGTGGCGAGCAGACCACACCGTCCAGCCCTGCCGCCTGCGTGTTGCGAGCATACTGCACGATCGTGTCGTTGATCGAGGCGCCAATGAGCAACTCGCGCTGCATACGCTCCTCACTGGTGGAGGTGAGCTGCGTGACGGCGATCAGCAGTGGACGCGAGCCGTCGGGACGCGTAAGTCCCTCCACGGCAGCCTTCATCATCTCGATCGTACCTGCCGCATGGACGTTGCACATATCCACATCCAACCCCGCCAAGACCGACATCGCCTTGCGCACCGTGTTGGGAATATCGTGCAGTTTCAAGTCGAGGAAAATGCGGTGTCCGCGACGCTTGATCTCGCGTACGATGGCGGGTCCTTCGGCATAGTAAAGCTCCATGCCGATCTTCACGAAGGGTTTTTCGTCGTGAAAAAGATCGAGAAAATCGAAGGTCTCTTTTGCGCTTTTGAAGTCGCAAGCAATGATTACATTTTGTCCCATATTTTTATTTTTTTCTACTTTATAATACCTATAATATCTGCCAATTTTTCGATGTGCAGCCGCTGCATCTCCGCAGGCAAGGCTTCGATGATCTCCTTCGAAGCGTAGGGATTGCGCAAATTTGCCGCCCCCACCTGCACCGCCGTGGCGCCTGCCATCATCATCTCAATCACATCGCGCGCCGAGCTAACCCCTCCGCATCCCATGACAGGGATCGAACACGCCTGCGCCACCTGATAGACCATGCGCACCGCCACAGGGAAGATCGCCGAACCCGAAAAGCCACCCATTCCATTGGCAATCACAGGACGACGACGCGCAAGGTCGATGCGCATACCCAACATCGTATTAATCAAGCAAATGCCGTCAGCACCTGCCTCCTCACACGCCCGTGCAATGGCAACAATATCTGTCACATTGGGGCTGAGTTTGATGTAAACAGGCTTGTGCGTCACCGCCTTCACAGCACGCGTCACCGCAGCTGCCGCTTCGGGCGAAGTGCCAAAGCTCATTCCACCGTGACGCACATTGGGACAGCTGACGTTGACCTCAATGATGCCCACCTGTGGCTCGCGGTCGATCCGCTCGCAGCAGTAGGCATACTCCTCGATCGAGAAGCCGCTGATGTTGGCAATCACGGGTTTATGGAAAAACCTCTTCAGGCGCGGCAGCTCCTCGGCGATCACCGCCTCGATGCCCGGATTTTGCAGCCCCACGGCGTTGATCATCCCTGCCGTACATTCGGCAATGCGCGGTGTAGGGTTGCCAAAACGGGCTTCTCGCGTGGTGCCTTTGAAGACAAAAGAACCGAGGATGTCAAGGTCGTAAAAATCTTTATATTCGTTGCCATAGCCGAACGTTCCGCTGGCAGGAATCACGGGATTGGTCAGTTCCAATCCACTCAATATCACCGATGTATCTACCATATGATCTCCTCCTTTCTAAATACAGGGCCCTCTTTGCAGACGCGCTTTGCCCCCTGCGTGGTGTGGCACGTGCAGCCCATGCAGCCGCCAAATCCGCAACCCATGCGCTCCTCCATGCTCACCTGCCCCGCCGTCGGGGTTTGCTCGCACAAGGCACGCAACATCGGCAGCGGCCCGCAGGCATAAAAGTAGTCGTAAACAAGGGGTTGTTCGGCAAGCACCGTGGTCACAAAGCCGCGCACGCCCTCCGATCCGTCGGCAGTGGCAACGACCACCTCCACACCCAAGGCGCGAAATTCGTCGACATAAAAGCACTCCGCAGCGGTGTTGAAGCCCAACACCACCGTCACTTTCTTGCCCTTGGCGAGCAGTTGCTTGGCAAGGTTGTAGAGGGGCGGAATCCCCACGCCACCCCCAACTAACAGAGGTGTAGCCGTCGGCACGTCGGTCGCAAAACCGTTGCCCAAGCCCGTCAGCAGGTCGAGAACATCGCCCGTCCGCAGGCGGCTCATCTGCGCAGTACCCTCACCCACAACCTTGTAGATCAGCGTAATGCTCTGCGCATCGTAGTCGCACACCGAGATCGGACGACGCAAGAAAAGCCCCTCCAATTCGATATTCACAAACTGCCCCGCAGCGGTGATGTATTGCGTGTCGCCCGCGAGTGTCATGCGCCACACCGACTCGGTAAGTGGCTCGTTGGTGCGAATCGTGTATTTGTTTTTTTTATACATATTTATCTTTTCATAACAGCAAAAAGAGCAAAAGGCAATGCGAAATCTTTCTCCTCCGATCGGCAGCTTCTAAGATCTGCCAAATATTAGAAGCTGTTTGAATTTGTTACCGAAGTTATTTTAGAGCTATTTTTGTTTCTGTTTTTGTTCTGCAAATCCGATTTTAGCGAGCTAAATGAGGATTTACAGGGCGGAAACAGGGGCGAAAAGAGCCAAAAAGGACGAGATTAATAAATTCAAAACAGCTTCTAAACCAATGGGCAAGCTAATGCGCATCGAGCCAATTATCGCCCACGCCACAATCGACCACCAAGCGCACGCACAGTGCCGCTGCCGACTCCATGGCTTGGGTCACCAACACCACAACGCGCTCCTGCTCCGAACGCACCACATCGACCACCAACTCATCATGCACCTGAAGAATCACCTTCGAATGCAGATTTTCAGCCGCCAAAGCGCGGCTCACCTTCACCATGGCAATCTTCATGATATCCGCCGCCGAGCCTTGTATCGGGGCGTTGATCGCATTGCGCTCCGCAAGTCCACGAGCGATAGCGTTGTGTGATTTGATGTCGTTCAGGTAGCGTCGTCGCCCGAAGATCGTCGAGACATAACCCTCCTCTTTAGCACGCTCCACCACCTGCTCCATGTAGCCTTTCACCTTGGGATAGGTGGCGAAATAGCCCTCGATGATCGCCTTCGCCTCGGTACGTGGAATCTCAAGCCGCTGGCTCAAGCCGAACGCCGAGATACCATATATAATACCGAAATTGGCGGTTTTTGCCTTGCGACGCTCGTCGGGAGTCACCTCCGCCAGCGTCTTGTCGAAGAGGCGTGCCGCGGTTGCCGCGTGAACATCCTCGCCATGGTCGAAAGCTGCGATGAGCGATTCATCGCCCGAAAGATGCGCCATGAGCCGCAACTCGACTTGGCTATAATCCGCCGATAGCAACACATGGTCGTCATCGGAGGGGATGAATGCCCGACGGATGCGACGCCCCAGCTCATCGCGCACGGGGATATTTTGCAAGTTGGGGTTGGTGGACGATAGGCGTCCCGTCGCCGTAACTGCTTGGTTGAATGAGGTGTGAATGCGTCCTGTGGTGCGGTTGACCAACAACGGCAGCGCCTCGACATAGGTCGAAAGGAGCTTTTTCACCCCGCGGTATTCGAGAATCCGATCGACAATCGTATGTTTATGAGCAAAGCCCTGCAAATACTCCTCATCGGTGCAGAACTGCTTGGTTTTCGTCATCTTAGGCTTCTCGGCGATCTGCATCTTGGCAAAGAGAACCTCGCCCAGTTGGCGTGTAGAGTTCACGTTGAGCGCAGGATCACCCGCCAGCGTGCGGATCTCATTTTCCAACTCTGCCAACCGCACATTCAACTCCACAGCATACTCCGCCAGTGCCGCTGAGTCGATGCACACACCCGCCATTTCGATCTCGGCAAGCACGCCGATCATCGGCTCCTCGATCTCGGTGTAGAGGTGTTGCAACCCCACCTGCTCAATCAGCCCCCACAACACATGCTTCAGCCGCAACGTAACGTCCGCATCCTCGGCAGCATACTCCGTCACCCGCTCGAGTGAGACCATGTCCATGGTGATCTGGCGCGCACCGCGACCAATCAACGATTCGATCTCGATAGGCTTGTAGTTGAGGTACTTCGCCGCCAGCGCATTCATATTATGGCGCGATTCGGGATCAAGGAGGTAGTGCAGGATCATCGTATCGTATTGACGACCCGCAATTTCGATCCCGATACGACGCAAAACCATGAGGTCAAACTTGATATTTTGACCGATCTTAGCGATCGAGGCATCGGCAAAGAGCGGACGTAGAATCGCCGCATAAGCTGCCGTATTCTGCTCCGTAAAATGGATATACCACGCCTCGAAAGGGTTGACAGCAAGCGACAAACCGACGATGCGATCGTTGAAAATATCCAGCCCCGTAGTCTCGGTGTCGAAACAAAATTCGGCACGCGTAGCCACCTCGCGCACCACTTGGCGTAGGTGGTCGGCACTCTCCACTAAAATGTAGGTATGTGGCGTGGTCTGCGCCGTCTCCATGGTCGTCTCTGGGACGGTTTGGAGGAACAATTCCACCTCCACAGCACCCCCCTCGGCTGAGGGTGTGGGTGTAGGTTCAACCTTCGGCGTCGCCACGGCAAATAGGTCGCCCTGCCCTTCGAGCGCAGCACGTTTCGCCTGCGCCGACTTCGAGCGCGCCACCTCTGCCAGCTGTGTCTGAGCCGCCTGACGCGGGGCAGTGGAGAGTGGTTCGGCGGGGGCAAGGTTGGTCAGGTCGTTAAAAAATTGGCGAAAATCCAACTCCGCAAAAAGCGCTCGCAGATCGTCAACGTGCGGCTCGCACACCGTGAGATCGGCAGCATTGAATTCAATCGGCACATCTAAGCAGATCGTAGTCAGCTGCTTCGCCAGACGCAATTTATCACCCCACGCAGCGATTTTTTCGCCTTGCTTGCCGCCAATTTCGTCGACATGGTCGAGGATATTCTCGACCGTACCCCACGTTTGCACCAGTCGGCAAGCCCCCTTTTCGCCAATCCCCGGCACACCGGGAATATTGTCTGAGGCATCGCCCCACAGCGCCAAAATATCGCGCACAAGGATTGGGTCGGTAATACCATATTTGCGTTCGATAGCCGCGGGATCGAGGATCTCGATGCCGTCGCCATTCTGTTTATAGATCTTGCAGGTCTCCCGCACCAACTGCCCGTAATCCTTGTCGGGAGTGACCATAAAGACCTCGTAGCCCGCCTCAACGCCCTTCTGCGACAGGGTGCCGATCACATCGTCCGCTTCGTAGCCCTCCACCTCCAAAATGGGGATGCACATCGCCTCGACCACCCGCTTGACGTAGGGGATCGAGAGGAGTATATCTTCGGGCGTAGCCGTACGGTTGGCTTTGTATTCGGAGAAGATCGTACGTCGAAACGAGCCACCCTTGGGGTCAAATGCCACCCCCAAAAGATCAGGGTGTTCGCGCTTTTGGATGTCGCGCAGGAACTTGGTGAAGCCAAAAACCACGGAGGTATTCATCCCCTCGCGGTTGCGCATGGGTCGCCCCATGAAAGCATAGTAATATTTGAATATCAACGCGTAAGCATCGACCAAGAAGAGTGTTTTCATAAGGGAGTATTAGAAGCTGTTTGAATTTGTTACCAAAGTTATTTTAGCGCTATTTTTGTTTATGTTTTTATCCTGTAAATCCAATTTTAGCGAGCTAAATGAGGATTTACAGGACAGAAACAGGGGCGAAAAGAGCCGAAAAGAAGGAGATTAATAAATTTGAAACAGCTTCTTAGTTGTCTTCGGCAAACCACTCAGCATACGACGTGGCGGTCTCGTAGAGACGCAGGGCGTGGAGTGTGACCCCCAGCGGTAGGCGGGGGGCGATGCGAGAGGCAAAGTCGGCGAGCATATTCTCGCACGTGGGTTGGTAGGTGGTTTCGACAAGGTTCGAAAACCGCGCGTTCAACAGCGCCAACAGTGGCTCGGAAGCTTCGGTGCGATGCAAGACCAGCGCGTGGTCTAAGCGCGAGACTACCTCCTCATTGACAATGGTTTTCAGCACGCCAAAATCAATGACCATTCCGTATTTTGGATCGGTGCGCTCCTGCGACGGCGACCCCTTGACCGTCACATAAAAGCGGTAGGAGTGTCCGTGGATCTCGCGGCACGCCCCGTCGTAACCCTCAAGGGCATGCGCCGCTTCGAACGAAAATTCTTTGGTTAATCGGATGACTGCCATTGTTTGTCTATTCAAGGGTAAATGTGCGCGGCTCGTACATGACCACGCCCTGTTGTGAGGTGATCTCCTGCACTTTGCGATATTGTTTCATCATCACCCCCAACTCCGAAGATTCGAGGTGCGCGCGAGCCTGCGAGAGGACGCCCGAGAAGAGGGCTGCTAACCCTTCGGGTTGCTCCAGCACCTCCACCACGCGATAGGCATCGCCCAGTTCAGCCTTGTCCGCCGCCACCGCAATGGCTGTTTTCAGACCACCGTAGGTGTCGATCAGCCCAATGCCTTGCGCCTCGGCGCCCGTCCACACGCGTCCGCCTGCGATCTCCAAGACCTTCTCGATCGGCAAGTTACGCCCCGCAGCCACGTGATTTGTGAAGGTTGTGTAGACTTTATCCACGCCGCGCATCACCGATCCGCGCTCGGCAGCCGTCAACGCACCCGTGGTTCCCATGCCCGCAGAGGTATTCGTCTTTACGGCATCGAGCGTGATGCCGAGTTTGTTCTTCATCGCATCGACCGTGTTTAGGTACATGCCATAGACCCCGATCGACCCCGTGAGGGTCATGCGATCTGCCACCACAGCATCCGCAGGCGCCGAGATGTAGTAACCACCACTGGCAGCATACGATCCCATGGAGACAATAACTGGTTTTTTGGCACGCAGCAGCTCCATTTCACGCCAGATGACATCCGAAGCCAGCGCACTACCTCCGGGTGAGTTCACGCGCAGCACCACACTCTTCACGCGATCGTCGTCGCGCACCTTTGCCAGCGTGGTCGCCAATGTATTGCCATAGACGTAGCCGCCATAAACCCCTTCACCGTCGACAATCGCGCCGTCGGCGTAGATCACCGCCACCTGCGATGCCGAAATATTCTTCAGATCGGCACCTACTTGCGCCGTGTATTCACCGAGGGTCACAAAGGCAAATTTGCCGTCCGAGGCGGGTTCAACACCCAGTTTGCCAAAGACATCATCCATTTGATCTTCGTAGAGCAATCCGTCGACAAAGTGGTGTTTGAGGGCATCTTCGGGGAGTGAAACTTGCAAATTATCCGCCAACAACTGGAGCGTTGCCGAGTCGATGCCGCGCGATTCACTCACCGCAGCGGAGATCGTTCCCCACAACGAATTTGCCAGCGAAAGCATCTGCGTGCGGTTTGCCTCCGACATCCGATCGAGGATGTAAGGCTCGACAGCACTCTTGAAGGTGCAAGCCGTGGGGCGGAATACCTCTGCCTTCAGATCGAGCTTATCGAGCAGCCCCTTGTAAAACATCACACTCATCGAGAGTCCCGACCAGTCCATTCCCCCTTCGGGTTGCAGGTAGATGCTATCTGCCGCCGAGGCAAGGTAATAGCTGCCTTGTGAATAGGTTTCGTTGAAAGAGACCACAAATTTGCCGCTCTGCTTGAAATCGACCAGTGCCGCACGCAACTCTTCCAGCACCGCCGAACCTTCAACTCCACCCAAACCATTCATTCGTAGATAGATACCTTTTATACGATCGTCCGTCTTGGCAGCCTCCACGGCACGCAACACGCGCAGCAAAGGCAGGCGATAGGTGGTCTGCATCGTTGCAAAATCAATCGACGCAAAGGGGTCAATCGAGGGGGAGTCGGTGATCACCTCCGCCATATCTATCTTCAAAATTGAATTGGATTTAACGGTCGTTGTAGTCTCCATCGAACCTGCGATGCCAAAGATCACCATAAGCCAAAAAGCAAAGGTCAAGATGCTACCCACAACAATGGCAAGCAAGCACCCAAAAAATATTTTCCAAAAATTCATATGAGAAGTATTTAAGTGTATAATTTACGTCGTAAAAGTAGACATACCCATAATATATATAGGTTGTACGTTGCAAATATAGAGATATTTTTCTGAAAAACAAATAATATTTATCGTTTTTCGATAACGTTTTTCGTGTTATTCTGTCTGAAACTCAAAAAATAATCGTATATTTGTCCAACCAATTGATTTTGACACGATGAAAGAGAAGATAAATACGCTGCTTCGCTCGATCATCCACCCCGAAACAGGGGAGGATATCGTCACAAGTGGCATCGTAGAAAACATGGCGGTAACCGACCAGCGCATCACCCTGACGCTGCTCTTTGCCAAGGCGCGCGACCCTTTTGCCGCCAAGATCAAATCACAAGTCCAAGCCCTCGTGGCAGCGGCTTTTCCCAAGGCGCAAGTCTCGGTGGCGATCCGCGAAGGGGCGCCCCGAAAAGTAGAACCCGAAAAACGCACCACCACGGGTGGCATCGCTCGGGTGATCGCTATTGCTTCGGGCAAGGGCGGTGTGGGCAAATCGACCGTGGCGGCAAACTTAGCTATCTCACTGCGTAACATGGGCTTCCGCGTTGGAATCCTCGATGCTGATATCTACGGTCCTTCACAACCCAAGATGTTTGGTGTGGAGGGATATGTTCCCGAAGCGGAGCAAAAAGAGGGCATCGACCAAATCATCCCCGCCCAAAGCATGGAGATTCGCCTGATGTCGATCGGCTTCTTCGTCAAACCCACCGACGCACTGCTGTGGCGCGGGGCAATGGCTTCGAATGCCCTGAAACAGATGATCCACCAAACAGCGTGGGGAGCGCTCGACTTCCTGCTGGTAGACCTTCCTCCGGGTACGGGCGACATCCACCTCTCGATCATCGGCGAGTTGAAGATTGATGCCGCAGTGATTATCTCCACCCCCCAACAAGTGGCTGTGGCTGATGTGGTTCGCGGCGTGGAGATGTTCCGCAATAGCAATGTGAACATCCCCGTGGCAGGCATCATCGAAAACATGGCGTGGTTCACCCCCGCCGAACTGCCCGAAAACAAATATTATCTCTTTGGACGCGGTGGAGCGCGCACTTATGCAGAGAAAAACAAGGTTCCATTTTTAGGCGATATACCTATCATACAATCTGTTATGGAGGCTGGTGACAATGGCGCACCCGCGGCATCCATAGATGCACGCGTGGAAAAATACTACCGCGAAATTGCCCAAAAAATTGTGGATAACGTGATGACAACTCCCCAAAAGACGGTTGATAAACAGGGGATAAATGAATGATAAGTAACAACAACTTTCACCTATAAGGGCTTGCTTTTTTGCAAAGTGAAATCATATATACAAAGTTTTCCCATTTCCAAAAATAGTTGTTATTTGTTAAGGCGAAAGAAAACAAGCAAAAATACGCTCCAATGTTGAAAATGTTTTGACGTTGATATGTTGATAAGCAAAATGAACAGTTGTTGATTACTATTTTATGAGTTTCATTTTCAACTGTATATAAATAAAAAGAGCGACGAGACGAAAAACGAAAAAGTTGAAAACTCTTTTGTTGGAACGGTTATAGCGATTGTGAACAGCTATTATGTTTACTATTTAATATATATTAAATCTATTAAAGTAATAAAAAAAGAAAATGGAGAAGAACGAATCCCTCCTCAAAAAAATAGCGGAACTCAAACGGAAGCATCATGCCGTGATCCTCGCACATTACTACACCACCCCTGAAGTGCAGGCGGTGGCGGACTTCTTGGGCGACTCACTGGCGCTCTCGATCAAAGCGCAGAGCGTCGAGGCGGAGGTGATCCTCTTTGCGGGTGTTCATTTCATGGCCGAGACAGCGAAGGTTCTCTGCCCCGAAAAAAAAGTGTTGATCCCCTCGCTTGAGGCGGGATGCTCGCTCGCCGAGTCGTGCGATGCGGCCGCATTTGAGCGCTTCAAAGCACAATATCCCCACCACACGGTGGTTTCGTATGTCAATACAACGGTCGGAGTGAAGGCTTTGACCGATATTTGTTGCACCTCGTCGAATGCACTGAAGGTGGTGCAATCGATCCCTGCTGACCAGCCGATCATCTTTGCCCCCGATCGCAATTTGGGTGGTTACATCCAGAAGTTGACGGGGCGAACCAATATGGTGCTGTGGGACGGAGCGTGCCATGTGCATGAGGAATTTTCGCTCGAAAAAATCTTGCAGATGAAGAGCGAACATCCCATGTCTAAGATCGTTGTGCATCCCGAATGCAAAGCACACATCGCTGCTATTGCCGATTTTGTTGGTTCGACGGCTGCCATTCTCGACTATTGCGGAGCAAACCCCGCCACCGAATTTATCGTGGTCACCGAGTCGGGAATACTCGCCGAGATGAAGCGCCGCTACCCTTCCAAAAGTTTTCTGCCTGCCCCTCCGATCGACTCGACGTGCGGCTGCAATAATTGCCGCTACATGAAGCTGGTGACGCTCGAAAATATCTGCGCTTGTCTGGAGAATCAGTCACCCGAAATTGTGATTGACGAGAAGATCCGCAAACAGGCGGAGCGTTCTATCTTAAATATGATCCAAATTAAATAATCTAAAATACTACTGAATTGTTATGAAGAAACTGTTTTTATGTGTGATGACCGTTATCTGGTCCTTGTCAACCTATGCCGATGAGGGGATGTGGCTGCTGCCCTACCTCCAAAAGATGAATATCGGAGATATGCAAGCCAAAGGGTGTAAATTATCGGCAGACGATATTTATAGCCTCAACCACGCCGCCTTGCGCGATGCTGTTGTGATCTTTGGAGCGGGCTGTACGGGTGAGATTGTCTCGCCCAAAGGGTTGGTTTTTACCAACCACCATTGTGGCTTTGAAGCCATCCAGTCGCTCTCGTCGGTCGACCACGACTACCTGCGTGATGGCTTTTGGGCGAAATCGAACGCCGAGGAGATCCCCGCACCCGGATTGGAAGTGCGTTTTATACGTCAAATCGTCGATGTGACGGCAGATGTACTGGCAAACGTCCCCAATATCATCTCGGAGAGTGAACGCGCTCAAATCGTCGATAAGAACATACAGGCGCTCATGCAGAAATTCTCGGAGCAGCATCCTGCACGAGAGATCAAAGTCTTCCCCTTCTTTGGCAATAATCAATATTTCGCCTTTGTGATCGAAGTCTTCACCGACGTGCGTCTGGTGGGTACACCCCCCACGTCGATCGGTAAGTTCGGCGGTGACACCGACAACTGGATGTGGCCACGTCATACGGGTGACTTTGCGATCTTCCGTGTCTATGCTAATGGCGAGAATAAGCCTGCAGCCTATTCGCCCACAAACAGACCTTACAAAGCTGAAAAACACCTCAAAATATCACTTGACGGCTACAAAGAGGGTGATTTTGCGATGATCATGGGCTTCCCCGGACGCACGCAACGCTACATGACCTCCTATGAGATTGATCAGATGCTCGATGTGACCAACCCGCAGCGAGTCTTGATCCGCGGTGAGCGTCAGGATATTCAGAAAGCCGATATGGCTGCCAGTGATCGCGTTCGTATTCAGTATGCCGCGAAATATGCGAAGTCGTCGAACTACTGGAAAAATGCAATTGGTATGTCGCGCGGCATTATCAAGTTAAATGTCAAAGCGAAAAAGCAGGCGCAAGAGGCTGCCTTCCAAAAATGGGCTGATACGCAGACCCTGCCTGAGGAGGGATTCATCGATGCTCTGCCGAAGATCAAGGCGGCTGTCGAGGTGTTGACCCCCATTATGGGAACTTACCAATATCTCGACGAGGCAATCTGGTGTTCGGTCGAGGTGTTGAATCCTGCCATGATCCTTTCGGGTCTCAAAGATTCGCTCAACGCCGAGGAGCGCGTCAATCTGAAACAGTATCTGACATCGTTTTATAGAGATTTCAACGAGGCTACGGACCGCAAGATCGCCAAGCGAATGTTGCACTTGGTGCGCACGAATGTCAAGGCGCTGCCTGCGATCTTTACCGAGGTGATCGACAAGGAGTTCGGTGGTAACACGGATGCTTATGTGGATTATTTGTACGACCATACGTTGGCAACCAACGAACAGAAGATGAACGAATTCATCGACAATTATTCGAAAAAATATGCGACGACCGACCCCGCAGCCGTCTTGGCTACTTCGATCTTTAAGACCCTGAACGAGTTGATTCAGTCTCCCGAAATGGTTGCCGCTAAGCGTGATTTGGACGAGGGACAGCGCCTCTATATCGCAGGTTTGATGCGTATGTATCCCGACAAGGCGTGGGCTGCCGATGCCAATTCGACGCTGCGTCTGACCTACGGACAGGTGCTGCCCTACGATCCTGCCGACGGTATCACCTACAACTACGCCACCACTTTGGGGGGTGTGATTGCCAAGGAGGACGAGACAAATCCCGAATTTACGGTTCCCGACCGCCTGAAGGAGCTTTATGCTGCGAGTGACTATGGTCGTTATGCCGATGCCGACGGGAAGCTCCATGTGGCCTTCTTGGCGAATTGCGACATTACGGGTGGCAACTCTGGATCGCCGATACTCAATGCGCGTGGCGAGTTGATTGGCTTGGCATTCGACGGTAATTGGGACGCCATGTCGGGCGATGTGGCTTTCGAACCCGACCTGCAACGAACGATCTCGGTGGATGTGCGTTACGTTCTCTTTGTGGTCGACAAGTTTGCGGGTGCAGGCTGGTTGCTCGACGAGATGGATTTGGTACAACAACCCGTGAAAAAGGCGCGCCGTCGTTAGTACGTTTGGGCCTCCTTCATCCCTGCAAAGACCGCTCAAAAAGCGGTCTTTGTTGTTTTTTGTCGATTTTAGTTTCACTTTATCATAAAAATTACTAATTTTGACAAGATTTACCTATACTTAAAAAAATTTATGGCTAAAGAGTTCAAACGATACCTTGTCACCTCAGCACTTCCCTATGCCAATGGGCCTGTGCATATCGGACACCTTGCGGGGGTCTACATTCCTTCGGATATCTATACGCGTTACTTGCGGCTCAAGGGCTGCGATGTGATCTCGGTTTGCGGCAGCGATGAGCATGGCGTACCGATCACGCTCAAGGCGCGCAATGAGGGGGTCACGCCGCAGGAGATTGTCGATCGCTACCACGCGCTGATCAAACGTTCGTTCGAGGGGTTGGGTATGTCGTTCGACATCTATTCGCGCACCTCGTCGGCGACACATGCCGCCACGGCGTCCGATTTCTTCCGTAAATTATATGCCGAAGGCAAGTTCATAGAGAAGACCACGATGCAATATTACGACGAAGAGGCACAGACCTTTCTTGCCGATCGTTACATCGTTGGAACCTGCCCCCGATGCCAAAACGAGCGCGCTTATGGCGACCAATGCGAGAAGTGCGGATCGACCCTCTCGCCCGACGAGTTGATCAATCCACACAGCGCCGTGTCGGGTGCTGTCCCCATTAAGCGCGAGACCACCCACTGGTACCTGCCGCTGGATCGCTACGAGGAGTTTCTCCGCGAGTGGATCTTGGAGGGGCATAAAGAGTGGAAAACAAACGTCTATGGGCAGTGCAAGAGCTGGCTCGACGGCGGTTTGCAGCCTCGTGCTGTGAGTCGTGATCTGAACTGGGGGATCCCCGTGCCTGCCGAGGGTGCCGAGGGTAAAGTTCTCTATGTGTGGTTCGATGCACCCATTGGATATATATCTGCTACAAAGGATCTTACGCCCGACTGGGAGAAATATTGGAAGAGCGAAGATACCAAAATGGTTCACTTTATAGGCAAGGATAACATTGTCTTCCATTGCATTGTCTTCCCGGCGATGCTCAAGGCGCACGGCGGCTATGTGCTGCCCGAAAATGTGCCTGCAAACGAATTTTTGAACCTTGAGGGGGAGAAGATCTCCACCTCGCGCAACTGGGCTGTCTGGCTGCACGAGTACCTTGAGGAGTTCCCCGGCAAGGAGGATGTGTTGCGCTATGTGTTGTGTGCCAACGCCCCCGAAACCAAGGATAACGACTTCACATGGAAGGATTTCCAGACGCGTAACAACAGCGAGTTGGTGGCTATTTTAGGCAATTTCATCAACCGCGCGCTGGTGCTGACCCAAAAATATTATGGCGGCGTGGTGCCTGCCTGCGGCGAGCTGACCGAGTACGATCGGCAGACAATCACCGATCTGGGGGCGATCAAAGCGTCGCTCGAACGCAATATCGAGGAGTATAAGTTCCGCGAGGCGCTGAAGGAGGCCATGAATGTGGCGCGTATTGGCAATAAATACCTCGCCGATACCGAGCCATGGAAACTGATCAAGACCGATCCAGAACGCGTAAAAACGATCCTAAACATCGCGCTGCAAATCACAGCGAATACTTCGATCGCCATTGAGCCATTCATGCCCTTCTCGGCGGCTAAAATTCTTGAGATGCTCGCCGTTGAGCCATTTGGTTGGGAGAAGTTGGGTAGCACGCAGCTCATCGCTGCGGGTCACACGATTGGCGAGCCGAGGTTGTTGTTCGAGAAGATTGAGGATGATGTGATCCAACAACAGTTGGATAAACTGGCAGCAACAAAGGAGGCAAATGCTCTTGCTGAAAACACACAACACATTGAACCTCAGAAAGATAACATATCATTTGATGACTTTGGCAAGATGGATATTCGTGTGTCGACGATTCTCACAGCAGAGAAGGTTGCTAAGACCAAGAAGCTGCTGAAGTTGACGGTGGACACGGGCATCGACAAGCGAGAAATTGTCTCGGGCATTGCAGAACATTTCACCCCCGAGGAGTTGGTTGGCAAGCAAGTTTTAGTGTTGGTCAACCTCGAACCCCGTGAGTTGAAAGGGACACTTTCGCGGGGTATGATCCTCATGGCGGAGGATGCTTCGGGTAAATTACGCCTGTTACAACCCAACGAGACGGTCGCGAGCGGCTCTATTGTGGGATAAAAAGAGAAAATTAACCAATTCAAAATTAGATAAAATGGAAAACACAGATTGGGGTTCGTTAGGTTTTGACTACCAAAAAACCGATTTTAACGCCCGTTTCAACTACACTGCTGGTAAATGGAGTGACATGGAGATCACCAGCGACGAGTACATCAAGATGCATATGTCGGCATCGTGCTTGCACTACGGTATCGAACTTTTCGAGGGTCTGAAGGCTTTTCGCGGTGTAGACGGCAAGGTGCGTCTGTTCCGTGTCGAGGACAATGCGCGTCGTTTGCAGACCTCTGCCGAGCGTCTTTGCCTCCCCATCCCTTCGACCGACATGGTCGTTAAGGCTTGCCTCGAGGTGGTGAAGCGCAACGAGCGTTTCGTCCCTCCCTACGGCACAGGAGCATCGCTCTACCTGCGTCCCGTACTGTTTGGTACGACCGTTGGTCTGGGTGTGAAACCCGCTAAGGATGCGCTGCTGATCATCTATTGCTCGCCCGTAGGTGCTTATTTCAAATCGGGTATTAAACCGATTATGGTCGCTTTGGACCGTGAACAGGATCGTGCTGCGCCGCGTGGTACGGGTGATGTGAAGGTTGGTGGTAACTATGGTGCAAGTATTTTTTCGATGGAAAATGCGCACAAGTTGGGCTATTCGAACGTCCTTTACCTCGACGCTAAGGAGCATAAATACATTGAGGAGTGTGGCGCTGCCAACTTCTTTGGCATCAAAAACAACACTTACGTAACACCGAAGTCCCCTTCGATTCTTCCTTCAATCACCAACAAGAGCCTTCGTCAGATTGCTCAGGACATGGGTCTGAAGGTCGAGGAGCGTGAGGTTCCCCTCGAGGAGCTTGCTTCATTTGCTGAGTGTGGTGCTTGCGGTACGGCTGCTGTGATCTCGCCTATCGGCAAGATTTTTGATATGCAGACCAATAAGATTTATGAATTTGGATCAGAAGTTGGTAAGACCAGTATGGAACTTTATACCCGTCTTCAGGACATTCAATACGGTCGTGCTGAGGATAAGCACAACTGGTGTACGATTGTTTTGTAATTTACCCTATTTAATAACAAAGCCCGCAGCGAAAGTTGCGGGCTTTTGTTTTGTTCCACGTGGAACAAATTGTGTGTTTAGCGTCCGAATTTCACCAACAGAACGTTGACATCGGCGGGCGACACACCCGGTATGCGTGATGCTTGTCCAATGGTCGAGGGGCGGATGCGTGCGAGTTTTTGACGCGCCTCGATCGTTAGGGATTGTGTTTGGCTGAAGTCGAAATCGGCAGGAATGTGGATGTTTTCCAAACGATGCAGTTTCTCAGCAATGAATTTTTCCCGCTCAATATACCCTTTGTATTTTATTTGAATTTCAGCCTCTTCCAATATTTCGGCATTGATTTCGTTTTCTGTAATGAAATTTTGGAACTTTGGAAGTTCATTGATCAGTGCTTCGAGGGTTACATTACTCCGCAAAACAAGATCGTAAAGCTTGCGACTTTGCGTTAATTCGTCCGAATTAATAGATTTCAAATAGCCGTTAATTTCGTCTGCTTTGATACTCGTGCTGCGCGTGTAGGAAATAAGCGATTCTACGAGTGTATTTTTTTTGATGAATTCGGCGTGTCTTTTTTCTGAAATAAGTCCAAATTCATAACCTTTTGGGGTTAAACGAATATCTGCATTGTCTTGGCGGAGCAAAATTCGGTATTCTGCACGAGAAGTGAACATTCGGTAGGGTTCGTCGACCCCTTTGGTTACCAAGTCGTCGATCAAGACCCCGATGTAGGCTTCGTCGCGTTGAAGCACACACGGCGCTTGTCCCACAAGGGCGCGATGCGCATTGATGCCTGCCATGAGTCCCTGCGCGGCAGCCTCCTCGTAGCCTGTTGTTCCGTTCACCTGTCCCGCAAAATAAAGTCCTCCGATCCGCTTTGTTTCGAGCGAATGGTGGAGTTGTGTGGGTGGAAAATAGTCGTATTCAATGGCGTAGCCGGGGCGAAAAATGTGCAGATCTTCAAATCCTTGGATCTGGTGCAATGCTTGCCACTGCACATCCCATGGTAGCGACGACGAAAAGCCATTCAGATAATATTCGTTGGTCGAACGCCCCTCTGGTTCGAGGAAAAGTTGGTGTTGCTCTTTGCCTGCAAAGGTGCGCAATTTATCCTCGATGCTGGGACAGTAGCGGGGGCCGATGCCTTTGATCGTCCCGTTGAAGAGGGGCGATTGGTCGAATCCGCCTTGTAATATAGCGTGTACTTCGGGCGACGTGTAGGCAACGAAGCAGGGCATTTGATTTTGCACAGCCTCTGTCTCCGATGAAAACGAGAATTTTGCGGGTTTTTCATCCCCCTCTTGTGGTTCTAACATCTCGAAATTGATGGTGCGTGCATCGAGCCGTGCGGGGGTTCCTGTTTTCATGCGTCCGACCTCGAAGCCGAGGGCTTTCAAACTTTCGGTGATGCCGTGCGATGCCGCATCACCCGCTCGCCCCCCTTCGGCGTGAGACGCACCGCAGTGCATCACCCCTTCGAGGAAGGTTCCACTGGTGAGAATCACCGCGCGGCAGCTCAGTTCGACCCCCATGCGGGTGCGGATGCCGCACACGCGCGGCTGTGTCGCCGAGTGGTCGAAGAGGATCTCGACGGCAGCGTCTTGCCAGATATAGAGCCGTTCGGTGTTCTCCAGTGTGCGACGCCACTCCTCCGAGAAGCGTCGTTTGTCGCACTGCGCGCGCGGACTCCACATGGCCGCTCCCTTCGAGCGATTGAGCATCCGAAATTGAATGGCTGTGAGGTCGGTGATGCGCCCCATTTGTCCTCCAAGAGCATCTATCTCTCTCACGATCTGACCTTTAGCAACTCCTCCAATGGCGGGGTTGCACGACATAGCTGCCATTTTTTCCATATCCATCGTGAGCAGCAATGTGCGCGTGCCGAGGCGTGCAGCAGCGACGGCGGCTTCGCAGCCTGCGTGACCACCGCCGATGACAATGAGATCGTATTCGAGTGTCATGATTGTTCTAAGTTCCAGTATTTCAAGTATTTATCCTCTTTTCTGTGCATCTGTGCATTCGTGCGTGGTGTTTTGTCGTTCTGCCCGCAGAGGTGCAGTACGCCATGTACCACCACGCGGCGCATCTCTTGGAGTGTGGTGGCTCCATATTGCCGCGCGTTGTCGGCAACGGTCTCCACGTCGATGAAGATGTCGCCTGCGACGATGTGTGTACCATGGCGGTCGCTCTCGTCGAAGGTGATGATGTCGGTGAAATAGTCGTGACCAAGGTACTGCTTGTTCATCGCCAGCAGCCGTTCGGCGGAGCAGAAGATGTAGCTCGTGTCGCCCAGCGTGTAGCCCTCGGCGCGTGCCACCTCGCCAAGCCATGCGGTGGTCTTCCGTTTGTCGGGCAAGCGGTAGTGGCAGCCGTCGGTATAGTATTTTACAGCCATATTTCTTATTTGCGGAAACAGTTTTCGGCGCGCATGGTCTCCGAAGGCGTGGGGGCGTAGATGCCGAAGATGAGTTTATATTCGGTCTCCATGGTGTCGATGTTTACCGACGATCCAATGGTGCCGATTTGTTGATTTTTTGCCACTTTTTGACCCTTTTCGACCGTTGTTGACCCCAAGTTGGCATAGGTGGTCAGGTACTCGCCATGGGCGATGTAAACGTCGTATTTGGTGGTGATGCGGTTGCGTTTGATCTCCACCACCTTGCCTTCGTAGATCGAGTTGACTTGGGCGCCTTGTGGACCCGTGATCTCCGCCATGTTGCCCATGTAGCGACGTAGTCGCCCAGCAGCGACGGGAAGGCGCAGACCGCCCGTGTTGGAGGTGAATGAGTCACCCGCCTTGTTGCCGCGAGTGAGTTTGCGCAGCTCGGCAATGGCGACACTCAGCTGTTGCTCCTGCGCCATTTTTTTGCGCAGTTGTTGCTTCTCTTTCTGTGACATACGACGCACATCGTCGCGTGCCGAGCGAGCGTCGCGTTCGAGTTTGGTGCGTTGCGATTGGAGCTGTGTTGTCACCGAGTCGAGTGATTGCTTGCGGTGGTTGAGCTTCTCCTTTTCGACGGCTACTTTGCGGGTTAAAACGCTGATTTCGTGCATCTTTGTGCGACGCATCTCTGCCACGTGGCGCAAATTGGTGATCTTGCGTGCCATGTCGGTGAAGTCGCGTGAGGAGAAAATATAGGTTAAGTAGTTCTCGTGTTTGTAGTTGCGATATGCTTCGCGCACCATTTCGGCATAGAGGGTTTTGTTGCGCGAAAGGTCGCGCGTAAGGTTTTGTGCGGTGTTGTTGCTCTTTTTCAGCTGCGAGGCAAGCAGCTGTTCCTGCCGACGTTGTGCGGCGAGCAGCTGGTTTCGCGACTCGACCTGACGCGCCAACACCTTCACCCGTTGTTGACCCGATGTGCGTCCTTTTTTGATGGTTGAAAGTTCGCGTTCTTGGTTGGCGATTTGCCGTTCGAGGTTGGCGATCACCTGCTTTTGGCTCTCGATCTGAGCCTCGTTCTGCGCCACGGAGACAAAAAAGGTGAGCAGCGCGGGTATCAAGAGCAGTATGGTGCGTAGTTTCATTGTCCGTTGGTTTTTTGTGTTTGGATTTTTCGGAGCCACTCGAAGCGTTGTGTGATGGCTTCGGGCGTTTCGTAGCCATATTCGAGTGCTTTTCGCCAGTAGACCTCCGCCATGAACCACTCTTGGCCCGCAGCGAGAATATCGCCATAGTGCAGTTGCAGGTCAGCACTCTTGTCGCGGTCGAGCGATATGGCGAGCTGCATCGTCTTTTTCGCCTCGGCTGTGCGCCCCAATTTGTGCAACACCCACGCATGGGTATCGAGGTAGGTGGGGTTGTTCTGGGTGAGTGTTGTGGCTTGGGTGGAGAAGGTGAGCGCGCGAGTTAGCTGGCGCTCTTCCTCCGCCAAAAAGAAGGCGTAGTTATTGAGAACCATGGCGTTATCAAAATAGTAGTGCAGCGATTTATCGTAGGCTTTGTAGCATTTTTTCTGCTCTGCGGCGGCGTGATAGGTGTCGCCGATGTAACCCCATATCACCCCTCGCAACGAGTCGGTGGGGGCGTAGTGGAGCGATGCTTTGTAGCTTTTTATCGCCTCGGCGTATTGCCGTGCGTAGCTGTGAATATGTCCGCGGGAGATGTAAAATTCGGGGGCATTGGGGAAGAGCTGCAAGGCTTGGGCGACGTATTTCTCCACCGAGTCGGCGCGTTGTTTGTAGCTCTCGATGTCGATCACCATGGTGAAAAATTCTTTCACCGCAGGGCGATCGGTGGTGTGGTGTTTGTAGAGTGCAAGGGCTTGTTCCAGCTCGCCCGAGGCGATCAGGTGCTGCCCGTAGAGGTCGATCACTTGCTTGTTGGTTGGATATTTAATGGCAAGTACCGAAGCTAATTCATTTAGTTGCAGGAAGTTTTCGCGATAGAAGCGCGTGTCGGAGGTCATGCGCTTGAATTGGTCAATCTTGTACTTCACAGGCAGGGAGTCCGCCTCGAAGAGTTGTCGTGTGATGGAGAGAAAGGCGCGGTAATTTTGGCGACGGTTGTAGAAATCGGCCACCGAGACCAGTGTTTGGAGGTTGGTGGAGTCGATTTGAAGGGCGCGCGTGAAGGCAGCTTGTGCCAGTGAATCGCGTCCTAAAAGGTTGTATAATTCGCCCAGAGCCACCTGATTTTCGACTTCATAGGGGGTTTCGGCGGCGAGTGTTTCGATCTCTTTGATCGCCTTGTCGTATTGGCGTGTGGCGACCAGCAGACGTCGTTTGGCAGCGCTCAACATCGGAATGCGCCCGAAGCGCAGCTCTGCCGAGTCGAGAACCGAGAGTGCCGAGAAGGGCTGTTGCGCCACCTCGTAGAGAGCCGCCAGCATCCGATAGGTATCGGGATTTTGGGAGTCGGTGCGGTTGAGCCGCTCGTAAACAGCCAGCGCCTCGTCGTAGTGTTCGTCGGTGATCAATGCCTGTCCCAGCAGCTCCCAGTACCACTTGTTGGAGGTGTCGAGGGCGGCGGCGCGGCGGCTCAATGCCACGGCGCGTGGGGTCTGGGTGTGCAGCAAGGCGGTCGCCAGCTCGTAGTAGGCGGGGGCAAGGGTCGAATCGGCGGCAATGGCGTCGCTGAAGAGCTGTACGGCACGCGTGGAGTCGCCCACGATGAGCTGTTGCTTGATCCCCTCGGTGTAGAGGTAGACACCTCGCAGCGAATCGGCGCACGAGAGCGGCTCCTGCTGCCCACGGCTCGGCACAAATGCCGCGCAAAAGAGGGTGCAGAGTGCCAGTAGAACGATCGAGCGCTTCATGGGGGGGGTGGCGTTAGAGTGCGGAGTCGAATTGGTGGAGGAAACGCACGTCGTTTTCGAAGTAGAGACGCAGGTCTTTGACCCCATATTTGAGCATGGCGATGCGTTCCACCCCCATGCCGAAGGCGAAGCCTGAATATTTTTTAGAATCTATACCGTTGGATTCCAATACATTGGGGTCGACCATGCCGCAGCCCATGATTTCGAGCCAGCCCGTCCCTTTGCAGACGTTGCAGCCCTTGCCTCCGCAGAGGTTGCACGACACATCGACCTCCGCCGAGGGTTCGGTGAAGGGGAAGTAGGAGGGGCGCAGACGGATCACGGCGTTCTCGCCGAAGATCTCCTTGGCGAAGTAGAGCAGTGACTGTTTGAGATCGGCAAACGAGACCCCCTCGTCGATGTATAACCCCTCTATTTGGTGGAAGATACAGTGGGCGCGGTAGGAGATTGCCTCGTTGCGGAAGACGCGTCCGGGGCAGATCACGCGAATGGGGGGTTTCTGATGCTCCATGGTGCGCACCTGAATGGACGAGGTGTGGGTGCGAAGCAGAATATCGGGATTTTTCTCGATGAAAAAGGTGTCCTGCATATCGCGGGCAGGGTGTTCGGGTGGGAAGTTGAGTGCCGAGAATACGTGCCAGTCGTCCTCGATCTCGGGACCCTCGGCGACGGTGTAGCCCATGCGAGCGAAGACCTCGACGATTTGGTTGCGCACCAAGGCGATCGGGTGACGCGATCCGAGTGGTTCGGCAGATCCGGGTCGGCTCATATCCTCAACCTGTGTCGTGTGGTCGACGGTGGCATCCTGTAATTGCTGGCGCAGCGTGTTGATCCGCTCCGTGGCAGCATCTTTCAGCCGATTTAGGTGTTGACCCAATTCGCGTTTTAATTCGGGAGCGACGGTTTTGAACTCCTCCATGAGGTTGTTTAATTCGCCTTTTTTCCCCAATATTTTGATGCGGAACTCTTCCAGTTCGGCTGCGGCGTGTGGTTTGAATTCCTCGACGCGACGGAGCAGCTCGTTGATTTTGTCAGTCATATTTTGAATAGTTGTACTTTTTACCTACTTTTATGGGCGCTTACACATATAATGTGCAAAGTTATAAAAAAATTAAGAATATGTTGCGAACGGTCTTCTCTTTTCTCGCGGCGCTCCTCTTGGGGACGACGGCGCTCCAAGCTCAGACGGTGGGCGTGGTGATGAGTGGTGGGGGTGCCAAAGGTCTCTACCACATCGGTGTGTTGGAGGCACTCGAACAAAATGGCATCCCAATCGACTACGTGGCGGGAACCTCCATGGGGTCGATCATCGCGGCGATGTATGCGGCGGGCTACTCGCCTGCCGAGATGCGCGTGATTGTCGAGTCGGGGGTGATCAAAGAGTGGGTGTCGGGGCGCATTGACCCCAATAAAATCCCCAATACCCCCGGTAACGGGAGGTTCCATCCGTTTTTCCCCTGGCCCGACACCTTGCCCAAACCGTT
>JAVXFC010000014.1:23404-23693 GCA_036658095.1 Alistipes sp.
GCTTGCGCGTCGACGTGGCGAATCCTGTTCCGAGCCGACGTTTCGCCCTTCCCACAAACCTGATCTCCTCCACGCCCATTGATAGGGCGTTGCTTGAACTTTTCTCCCCTGCAACGGCCGCATCGGGAGGCGATTTTGATCAGCTGATGGTGCCGTTTTTATGCGTGGCGAGCGATATGAATGCGCGCAAAGCTGCGGTGCTGCGTAGCGGCAACCTGTCGGAGGCGGTGCGTTCTTCGATGTCTATCCCGTTGGTTTTCAAACCGATGAAGCGTGATTCCATGCTACT
>JAVXFC010000015.1:0-16498 GCA_036658095.1 Alistipes sp.
TCGGCTCTTTTTGCCTCAGTTTCCGCCCTGTAAATCCTCATTTAGCTCGCTAAAATCGGATTTGCAGGACAAAAACAAAAACAAAAATAGCTCAAAAATAACTTCGGTAACAAATTCAAACAGCTTCTAAAAATGGACCATAAAATCATCCCTTACGAAAAACTTCGGAGAGATAGTGATGCAGGAAGTACAAATCGGTATCCTCTTGAATCACCTCTTGTCTCATAAGCTCTTCATCTGGAACATCCTGCAATGCTTCTTTGTTGTCAACTTCCTCCATAGGCGGTCGAAATTTAGCTTTTGTACAATAAGAACGCTCGCCGCCTCGATTTATTATGCAACCCTTAACATAAAGTCATATTTTTCTCCTTAATCATGCGGCGCAGGTTGATCAACGCATAGCGCATTCGCCCCAGTGCCGTGTTGATGCTCACATCGGTCTGCTCGGCAATCTCCTTGAAGCTCAGCCCCGAAAAATAACGCATCATCACCACCTCGCGCTGTTCGTCGGGCAGCTGCTTGACCAACAAACGGATGTCGCATTCGATCTGCTGGCTGATCATCGCATCCTCAACCGTACCTTCAGCAAAGTGCAGAGAACCAAGCACATCGTAGCCAGCTTCTGCCTCGTTCAGCGCCTTGTTTTGCTTCTGCGAGCGGAAATGGTCGATCACCTGATTATGGGCAATACGAAGTATCCACGAGAGAAATTTCCCGTTGTCCGTATAGCGACCGTCGTCAATCACACGCACAGCCTTGATAAATGTCTCTTGAAAAATGTCATCTGCCACGTCGTGATCCTTCACCATCATGTAGATGTAGTCGTGAACACGGCGTTTATGACGCTCGATAAGATTGGAAATAGCACTTTGGTCACCAGCGAGATACTGCTTAAGCAATATCTGGTCGTTAAACACTTGTACATTCATACTCTTCTCTTTTACAGTAATTTAAAGAGTAGATTTCTTACTATAGGCAATCCTTTTTAGTGGTTGAAATTCAACAATTCGGCGATCACAGCAAATATTTCGCCTCCTTTACGTCCGCAAGATAACCACTTTTTACTTAATCTCCAAATTTTTCTACTCCTCCGCAATTTTCATGCTGCGGTTTGACCCCACATCTGCAACTTTCGTGCCACAAGGGAGGGCGTAGCGCTCGATTTATTTCATCGGTTCGACGTGTATGATGATCATCGTCCCCTCGCCAAAGCGCTCACGCAGACGATGTTCGGCATCCACCGTCAGGCAATGCGAATGCGACACGCTCATCGCGCCGTCGACACGCACATGAACCTCGATAGCGATGGACGCCCCAATACGCCGCGTGCGCAAGTTGTGAGGCACCCGAATTTCACTATCCGCCTGCACAATCTGCAAGATCTCAGCCTCCACATCCGAGGGCAGCGACTTCTCCAATAGTTCGTCGATGCCCATACGGGTCAGATCGAACGCCACCTTGAAGATGAACACAGCAACCACCAATGCCGCCAACGGGTCGGCGATGCGCCACTTCTCACCCAGAAAAAAAGCACATCCAATGCCGACCAACGTACCAAGCGACGACAGGGCGTCGCTGCGGTGGTGCCACGCATTGGCAATGACGCTTGGACTCTCGATCGCCCGCCCGATCTTCACGGTGTACCAGTAGAGCGCCTCTTTGGCTGCAATCGAAACCACCGCCGCGATGAGCGCCACCGCCCCCGGACGAGGCAGAACGACACCCGCCAACACCGCACGAATGGATTGTATACCATTGATCAGGATACCCGTTCCGACCACCGCCAAGGCAATGGCGATGATGATCGTCGCCAAGGTTTCGAATTTGCCATGACCGAAATCATGACTTTCGTCCTTGGGTTTCGACGAGATCCCCGCGCAAGCGATCACCACCACATCGGTCGCCAAATCGGAGAGCGAGTGGACCGCATCAGCGACCATCGCCCCGCTTCGACCAAAGATGCCGGCGGCAAGCTTGCCCACCGACAAAAGCAAATTTATCACGAAACCCACCCAGGTCACGTGATAAATTTTGCACTTACGAATATCCGCAGCAGTCTCCATTTTCATTCAATTATTAGAAGTTGCTTGAATTTGAAACAGCCTCTTAGATCATCATCCACACTTCGAGTAGCCGCAGGACATACAGGTCAAGCAGCCGTTTTGGTATGCCATGTTCTCCTGTCCGCAGCTGGGGCATTTGCCTTTCGACTTGGTTCCGTCGATGATATATTGTTTCAACGCACGGCAGACACCCGTCTTCCACGTGTTGATGCTCTCGCTATTGAGGTGCAGTGATTCGATGAGCGAGACGGTCTTTTCGATCGGCATTCCGTGACGCAGCACACCCGAAATTAGCTTGGCATAGTTCCAAAATTCCTCGTCGAACAGACGCGAAACGCCACCAATGGTGTTTGTGTAGCCGTAGCGATCGGTGTATTGGAAGTCGTAACGTTTCGTACCATCCTCATCGCGCATTTTGATGATGTTACCGCGCGTGATCAGGCGGGGAATGTACATAGCATCCTCTTCGATCTTACCCGTGAAGACCTCGTAGGGACGTCCATCTTGCAGACCCACAAAGGCGATCCAATCCTCCGCGCCATTCTTGAAACGGACAATATCCGCGGGAATCGACTTCGGGCGCTTGGTCATGGAGTCGTGGTGGTCGTCGCACTGTTTCTTGCCCTTTTCGAGCAGCACACCGCTGCGGCAGCCGTCGCGGTAGACCGTCACCCCTTTGCAACCACACTCCCATGCGGTGCGGTAGACCTCGCCCACCAGCTCCTCCGAAACATCGTTCGGCAGGTTGACGGTCACCGAGATCGAATGGTCGACCCATTGTTGGATCGCGCCCTGCATTTTCACCTTTGCCACCCAGTCAATATCATTCGCCGTAGCGCCGTTGTAGGGCGATGCCTCGACCCATTTTGCCAGCTCGGCGTCGGAGATCGACGCAAGGTAAGAGGTGTCGTAGCCATTGGCTTCGAGCCACTTGACAAAATTATGGTGATAGACGTTGTATTCTTGGAATTTCTCGCCCGTTTCGTCCATGTAGTCCACGTGCGTATCTTGATCCGAAGGGTTGACCTTGCGGCGACGTTTGTAGACGGGGCGGAAGACGGGTTCGATGCCCGAAGTGGTCTGCGACATGAGCGACGTAGTACCCGTGGGGGCAATGGTCAACATGGCTATGTTGCGGCGCCCGTATTTCATCATCTCTTCGTAGAGTTCGGGATCTGCCTCGCGAATGCGTTGAATCATTGGATTCTTCTCCTCCTTCTTCGCATTATAAATAGGGAAGGCACCGCGTTCGCGAGCCATCTGCACCGAAGCGCGATAGGCGGATAGGGCGAGCGCTTTTTGCACCTCAACAGCAAAATCGGTAGCCTCAGCGGTGCCATAACGCAAACCTAAAGCGGCCAACATATCGCCTTCGGCGGTGATACCCAGCCCCGTACGGCGACCTTTCTCCGCCATTTGGCGAATCTTCTCCCACAGGCTCAGCTCCACACGACGAATATCTTGATCCTCCGGATCATTTGCAATTTTAGCAATGATCTGCTCCACCTTCTCCAACTCCAAGTCGATGATGTCATCCATCATGTGCATCGCCTTGTTGACGTGGTCGTGGAACTTGTCGAAATTAAATTTTGCATGGGTTGTGAAGGGTTCATCGACGTAGCTCAACAAGTTGACCGCCAACAGTCGACACGAGTCGTAGGGGCAGAGCGGTATCTCGCCACAAGGGTTTGTCGAAACCGTCACGAAGCCCTCGTCGGCGTAACAGTCGGGGATGCTCTCACGCAGCACCGTATCCCAAAACAGGACGCCGGGTTCTGCCGATTTCCACGCATTGTGGACGATTTTCTCCCACAATTTTTTCGCGTCGATGATCTTTTCATAGGTCGGCTCCGCCGCCGAAATTGGGAACTGCTGACGGTAAGTCTTGCCGGCAACCGCTGCACGCATAAATTCGTCATCGACTTTGATCGAGACATTGGCTCCCGTCACCTTACCCGTATCGACCTTGGCGTCGATGAAGTTTTCGGCATCGGGATGTTTGATCGACAGGGTGAGCATCAAAGCACCGCGACGTCCGTCCTGCGCCACCTCGCGCGTGGAGTTGGAGTAGCGCTCCATGAAGGGAACAATACCCGTCGAGCTGAGTGCCGAGTTCAACACAGGGCTACCCGTGGGGCGGATGTGCGAGAGGTCATGCCCCACGCCACCGCGTCGCTTCATGAGCTGCACCTGCTCTTCATCCATGCGGAAGATGCCTCCATAGGAGTCTGCCGGGTGCTTGTGTCCAATGACGAAGCAGTTGGAGAGCGATGCCACCTGAAAATTGTTACCGATACCCGTCATGGGACCTCCCTGCGGAATTACATAGCGGAAATGGTCGAGCAGGTCGAAAATCTCCGTGCGCGACAGCGAGTTGGGGTATTTTTTTTCTATGCGTTCGATCTCGGCAGCGATGCGCTCGTGCATCTGCCGCGGCGAGGTCTCGTAAATGTTTCCATAAGAGTCCTTGAGAGCATATTTACTCACCCACACAGTGGCGGCGAGATCGTCCCCGTCGAAATAAATCTTCGACTCGGCAACCGCGTCGTTGTAAGCAACTTTTTGCGGCACTTCAGGTTTTGTGGTCTTTGACATGGTTTTTTATTTCTATAATTTATGGGTGGTGAGCAACGCTCGTCCTTGTCCTACAAATGTGGTGCTTTTTCCGATTCGATATTGCGTTCGAACAACGAATTTATCCACAAGTTATCTACAAAAGGCAAAAAGATGCGCCACAGTCCCCTGTGGCGCATCCGAATAAAACAACCGTTCCTATTTTACAGCAACGGCGTCAATCTCGACCAGAGCGCCCATTGGGAGCTTGGCAACTTCGAAGCAGACACGCGCAGGCATCTGGGTCGTAAAGTACTCGGCATAAATGGCATTCATGGCAGCAAAATCGCCAATGTTGTCCAGCAGCACCATGGTCTTCACCACGTGCGAGTAGTCGTAACCTGCCTCCTTGAGGATGTGACCAAGGTTGGCGAGCGATTGGCGTGTCTGCGCCTCAACGCCCTCCGCCATTTTGCCCGTAGCCCCGTCGATAGGCAGTTGTCCCGAAATGTATAATGCGCCGCCAGCTTCGACAGCTTGTGAATAAGGACCGACAGCCTTCGGCGCCATCGGTGATGCGATGATTTTCTTCATGACAGTATTCTTGTTGTTTGCACAAAGATACAATTTTTATTGTGTATCTTTGCAACCTTCGAAGAGTAATTTTACACATTTATTCATTCAAAAACGATAACTTATTATGATGAACACCTTTATGAAAATCGCAGCGGTTGCTGTTTTGTTGACCATGATCACTGGCTGCTGTAATTGCCGCGCCTTCCAGAAAAAGAACCGTATGCCGCTCGTCGGCACCGAATGGCAGCTCATACAGCTGGGCGAACAGAACATCACCCCCGAAGCCGATAAATTCAACATCACCCTTGGTGCCGACGGACGCATCTCAGGTGTGGGCGCTTGCAACCGTCTGATGGGAACCTACACCACAGGCGAGAAAAATGCCCTCAAAATCGGACCTCTGGCTTCGACCATGATGGCTTGTCCGGGATTGGATCGCGAACGCGAATTCATGCAGGTGGTCGAGTCGGCAACACGCTACGACATGGATGGTGCCACGCTGCTGCTTTTGGAGGGTGATCTGCTGAAGGCCGTTTTCCAAGCCAAGGCGCAGGAGACCAAATAATAAACCCCGTGTTTAAACAACAAAGGACGCAAATCAGATGATGATTTGCGTCCTTTATAATTTTAGCGAGAGCTATTAATCTTTCGTCTCGGCTTGCGGTGGTTGGTGCTTGGCAATCGTAAAGGTGAAGGTTGATCCTTGGCTCGGCTTCGAGGTGATCGTCAGTTCACCGCCATTGCGGCGCACCAGATCCTGCACTAATTGCAGCCCCAAGCCCGACCCCTCTTCGTTTTTCGTACCATAAGTCGTGTAGTGAATGTTGGAATCGAGCAGTTTAGGGAGATCCTCCTCAGGAATGCCTTGCCCAAAATCGCGCACGTGAATCAGCGCATGCGTATCATTTTCCTCTAACGAAACGACCACCTTATCCCCTTCATTACTATATTTAATTGCATTTGAGAGCAAGTTTCGCATGATCGTCTTAATCATATCGACGTCACATTGCACATGAACTTGGTGCGCAAGGTTGAATTCAAATTCGATATTTTTCACCTTTGCCACCAACTCTTGCGTCTTGCTGGCAAAGAGAATCACCTCCGAAAGTTCCGCCTCTTGGAAGACCGCATTCATGCGTCCCGTCTGGCTTTTCGTCCATTTAAGCAGGTTATCAAGCAACATGAAGGTGCTTTCGATGATGTTGTTGCCCATGTTGAACATCTCGAAATTCTCGGCGCCACACTTATCTACCGTAGCACTCATCGAGAGCATATTAAAAATCATCTTCAGCGTGCCGATCGGTGAACGCAGGTCGTGCGCAATAACCGCATACATTTTATCACGCGACTCCATCGACGCTTGCAGCTCATCACGTTGACGCGTGATGGTGCGTTTGGCAGCGGCGATAAAAATATGATGTGAGACGCGGGTGATCAGCTCGTCGTGGTTGAAAGGCTTTGCCACGTAGTCGCTGGCGCCACATTTGAAACCCTTGACAATATCTTCTGGGTTATGCAGTGCCGTTAAACAGATCACAGGGATGTCACGAAATGCTGCATATTCAGGTTCGTTTTTCAGGCGGCGAAGCACCTCATAACCGTCGATGTCGGGCATCATGATATCCAGCAAAATAAGATCGGGGGATTCTTGCTTGACCTTCTCAAGTGCCTCCAGACCGCCGCCAGCCGTCGTTATTTTATACTTCGCTCGACCTAATACCGCCTTCAGAAGCATGGTATTCGTTACAATGTCATCAACAACTAATATCTTGTATTCAGACGGGTTCAGTTCTATGTTTGTCATATCTCAAGGGGTTTGGATCGAACAAATATAGCCTATATTTTACAAATGACAAACTTTATTTTGCATTTTGATAATAAATTACGCTCTTCGTGCCTTTTCCCACGCCCCACAACCGCGGTGTGTGGCAAGGTAGCGCACCCCTCGAAAAACATTCAAATTCATAAATAAGAAGTAGTAGGGGATAAACAAAAGACGATTTTTGCGACCGCGAAGTTCGAGCGACCAACCCGCCAATGCCGCAACATAAAAGAGTAATTGTGCGACAAATAACACCTCATAAATGGTCGAATTATCCGACCACAACAAGATGACATTAAGTGGGATAAGTGTCACCAGCACCAGCGGCGTCAGCGTCCAGCGCAACACACGGTGCGAGATGTATTGAAAGCTCAATATTCCGTAACGCAGCGGGTTGAGCAACGACCGCAGCCGACCGACCGACTGCAACCCTCCAGCCGCAATGCGCACCTTGCGCTTACCCTCCTCACACATATCCGACGAGGGGGTTTCGAGGGCATAAGCCCGCTTGCAATAGGCTATCCGATACCCCGCGGCGGCAATACGCATCGAGATCATGAAGTCGTCGAGCAGCGTATCGACAGGTTGAACCTCGTAGAGCGCACGGCGAAAGGCAAACAATTCGCCCGCCGCACCCGTTGCGGTGTGCAGCCGATCGTCCCACTCCTTGAGCTTCGATTCGTAACGCCAATAAACGCCCTCTGTCGCCGCAGCACCTCCGTCGCCCGCCACCCGTTTCTCGCCCGCCACACATCCCACTTTGGGATCAGCAAAACATCTAACAATCTCACTCACAGCCTCAACGTTGAGCATCGTATTGGCGTCGGTACAGATCACAATGGGGGTCGTGATGAAGGGCATGGCGCGATTCAACGCCGCAGTCTTGCCTCCACGCGCCGCCTCGTGCAACACCTGCACCTCGGCATATTGCGCCAACCGAACCATGGTTTGGTCGGTCGAGCCATCGGTAATCCACACCACGTGCAATTTCGCAGCAGGATAGTCCTGCGCACGTATGTTCGCCATTTTTTCCGTCACAATCGACTCCTCGTTGTAGGCAGCGATGAGCAACGTCACCTCAGGCAGCGGGTTGAGCGCGGGATGCACCGCACGCGGAAAGAACATCTCCCGCAGCGCAACCAAAATGCGCAACACCATGCCATACCCAATATAGGTATAGAAGACGAGGAACACCCCCACCCAAAACAGAACAGCTACGATTGTCATATGGTTTTCATTTGCGTGATTACATCCTCCATTTGCCGCTCCCACGAGAGCCGTCCCTCCACCGTGGCACGAATCGCCGCAGGTTGAAGGGTCATCCCGCGACCAAAGCGCATCACCGCCTCGATATCGAGGGGCGTATCATCGGCGGCGATCTTCATCACATAGGGCTGCGTATCGAAATCGGCATCGCTCTCCGAGTAGATGAACGGCACCCCGCGCGCTGCATATTCGCGGTTCTTGAGTGTGCGGATTTTATCAATGCCGCTGCGGTGGCGCGCCAAGCTGCCCACCGCCAGATCGCAACGCTCGAAGACCTTGTCGAGTGCCGCACCCGACAGAGGACCCGTGAGTTCGACATAATCATTGAGTCCGTTTGTGCGGATCTGCTCGCGCAAGGATGCGATCAATTCGCAATCGCCATCGCCCACCAAGACAAAGCGCACACAGCGACTTTGCGGCGTACGGTAGTAGGCTGCCAACCCCGCAATCACCCGATCGAAACCATGCCAGAGGTGGATGTTTGCCACCCCCAGTAGCACAAAATCCGCCGCCTGCTTTTCGGAGCGCACGGCGAGAGGAATTTGCGCAAAATCGACCCCATTCGAGATGCGAATCGTCGGACGTCCAAAGATCTCCTCGTCGTCCGAGAAGGTCACAATGCGATCGACATAAGGCATCAACCAACGACGCAAACAGCGGTCGATGAAGAGCTTCAGACGAATGCTAAACGACTGCCCACGCGCCTCGTGGTCGTAGGGATAGGTCGGGATTTCGAGCGCAATGCGCACCCCTGACTGCTTCAACTCGCGCAGTAAATGAATCATGCAGGGGGTTGGATTATGGTCGTAGCGCACATAGACCAAGTTAATTCCGTGGGTGCGGACGTAGCTCGCCACGGAGCTGAAGTCGATGCGGTGCATCAAGCGTCCGCGCAGTCCACCTCCAAAATCGGTCATCATATGATCGTCCACACGCCGCCGCCGCGACCCTTGAGGGGTCACTTCGAGGTAACACAGCTGCGTCGGCACACCACACCGAGACAAGGCTTGACATTGCGCCTGAATTTT
Source organism: Alistipes sp. (assembly GCA_036658095.1). Classification (GTDB taxonomy): domain Bacteria; phylum Bacteroidota; class Bacteroidia; order Bacteroidales; family Rikenellaceae; genus Alistipes. The sequence goes on from JAVXFC010000015.1 coordinate 9,309, forward strand.
TTTTGTGATACCGCTGTGCGCGGAGAGTCCGTGAAAAACCAAAAAGAGACCTTTCATTGTGCGTAATTAGGTTGTTTGAGGTATTTATACTATTTTTTTCAAAGGTGCTTTGATGAGCAACATCGCCAAAGCCGAAGGTTTTACGTAGCGCACGTAGCGACGCACGACGGTACAAGCCGTGTGCAACCGAAACCGCCACGGCAACGCCCACCCATTGCGCAACACGGGGTTGATCGTGTAGCGAAGGTAGCGCTCCACCAAGCGGCGCACGGTCCGATCGCGCGTTGCAACAAAGAGCCGCAGCTGCTCGAAGACCTTCAGGTAGCCCGTCATGTTTCGCTCCGAAAAACGGCTGCCCATGATGGAATCGGGGCGCAAGCGTCGTTTGAAAAAGGCGCGGTCGATACGCCCAACCCGCTGGACATCGAGCAGAAGTTGGGTCGTGAAGAGTTCGTCTTCGTGAAAAATACCCGGATAAAACGACAATTTCAACTCCTGCAACAGCTCACGACGCAGAAAATAGAGGCAAGCGGATGCAATATATTTCTGACGATCGAGCATCGTTGCGAGCACCTCTCGTCCCGTGTAGATCCAATCCTCGAATGCCGCCGAACGGTGGTAGTCGAACCATGGACAGGTGGTCACATCGGCACCAAACGTGTCGGCATCGAAAAAGACCATATCAAGCTGCTGCTCTTCGCATTTCTCATAGCACATCTCCAGCGCATCCGCCTCCAACAGATCGTCGCTATCCATGAAATAGAGGTAACGTCCCGTGGCACGCGCGATGCCTGCATTGCGCGCTATCGAAGGACCCGCATTGGTTTGTGTATATATATGTATACGCGAATCTTCCTGCGCCAAGCCCGCCACGAGAGCGGGGCTCTCGTCCGTCGAGCCGTCGTCCACGATCCAAATTTCAATCTCACGCAGGGTCTGCGTCATGATTGACCGCACCGCCTTCTCGACATAAGCAGCTGTGTTATATACAGGTATAACAACACTAACTTTTGGAGTATTCATCTTTTTAGGGGACTTTCACCCACGCTCTTTTCTCAAAATCATATTTTTTAACCACCCGTGCGGGGTTACCCACCGCCACGCAATACGAGGGGATATTTTTCGTAACCACACTACCCGCACCAACCATACAATGGTCGCCAATGGTCACCCCCGCCACAACGGTCGAGTTGGTGCCGATGTGCGAGCAGTCACCAATGGTCACAGGACGACAGTCAACAGGTTGCAAATCAGAATCAATGGTCACGTCGGCAAATCCGTGATTCATTCCCTGCACCGAGACATACTGCCCCAAACCCGCATGAGAACCCAAACGCACAGGGCCCACCACCACCGCGCCGATGCCGATATGCACATCCTCACCGATCACCACATCACCCACCCCGTTGTTCACCACGGCATAAGCTTCGATCTGCGCACGCGCCCCCAGCTCAAAACGGTGCCATGGGAAGATATCCATGCGAGCATGGCGATAGACGCGCGCACCCTTGCCGCGCTTGTGGAGCAAAGGGGTCACAAACCACCGTACCCACCAGCGAGGACGCGGGTGGCACTCGGACGAGATCAACCACAAGGTTAATCTTTTAAGTCGCTGATTTTGTTTTATGTACTCTATCATTATGACAACAAATATAGTGATTTTTTTTGAATTTATCAATAAAACCCCAACAAAAAAAAGCTGCACTCCCCCGCTCTAACAGCATACAACCCCTATTTATATATAAACATGAAAATAAGGGCGATATTGTTTGGCAAAGAGGGTGATTATGTATATATTTGCAGCAAATAAAGCAACCATAAAACGCATAAAAAATGAAAACAATCCATCTAATCTCAATCGCCGCTGCAGCAATCACGCTGATGGGTTGCGAAAAAGACCTTCCAAGTTCAAATTCAGCCAACGGAACTGAAACGACCGTATTTACGGAGTTAGCTGTTCCTGCTGATTTCGACTGGCAAATGGTCTCGGAAGTTCAATGCAACATAACCTCCGAGCATCCTACTAAAGTAGCTTTAGCTACCGACCAAAACGCAGAGCCGTTCGCAACTTTCATGGTGGGCGAAGGATACGATCCGATGACTGTGTCTATTTCCAATGCACTTAGCACCGTCTCGATACGCTATCAAGCCGCCGACGAAACATGGAAAAGCTCAACGATCCCCGCAGCTAAAACCATCACTTTCGCCGTACCTGCCGACTGTCTCAACTACGCCGCTAACTCAAGCCGTGCTGGTGAGGTGAAGAGCCAGATCATCTATCCTAACCCCGCAACTTGGGGTACACTATTGTTCGAGGATTTATGGCCCGGTTACGGTGACTACGACCTCAATGACTTGGCACTCAGCTATCGCGTCGAGCAGGATCTGGTCGACAACAAGGTGGTCAGCATGACCGTAAAAATAAAAGTGGAAGCTGTCAGCGGCGCCCTCGACTTCAACGTCGGAATGTCGTTGCACTCTATTTTGAGCAGAGAGATCAAGTCCATCGACGTGGTTTACAACAACAAGGTCTCTAACAAAATCGCAACCACATGGAACACCGAGGCAGCCAACAATTACGCAATCATTCGCATGAACGGTCTGCGTTCAAACACTGCCGACAGACCCACTGGCAAGTACAACTACGTCAACACGGAACATGGTTGCGAGCTGACGTCGGACAAACTGGCGCAATTTAACTACATCATTACCTTCACTGAGCCGATCGAGCCGATGTTCTTAACGATGAAAGAGCTGAACTTCTTCATCAACCGCATTGACGCTCAAGATCGCCACATCGAAATTCACATGGGTGGCTTCAAACCGACCTACGAAGCAAACAGAGACTACGAGACAATTCGCCGCAACAGCATCAACACGAACAAACAGAATAAGCCATACTTCTCGAATAGCAACCTTGTTTGGGCGCTGAATGTTCCCGCTGCAATCGCTCACGCCTACGAAGCAGAGAGTTTCCTGCTCGCTTACCCCGAATTTCAGGGTTGGGTAACATCGAACGGAGTCGCTAACAAAGAGTGGTATCTGAACGGTGTGGATGACAAATTGGTTCGCGTAAGAAAATAGTCTGCAAATAAACTACAAAAAAGAGCAGGAAAGATTTTGATCTTTCCTGCTCTTTTTTCTGCCTACCCCAGTGATTCGTAGAGCCGCAGCAACTCGGTTGCCGTATGCTCCCACGAGAATTGTTTTACACGCTGCAAACCGTAATCGCGCTGTGCGGCGTGGAATGCAGGGTCGCTCTCCAACCGCAACAACATCGAAGCAATGGCCGAAGGGTCGGTCGGATCGATCAAAATCGCCCCCTCCCCCGCAATTTCGGGAATGGCCGAGGTTGCCGAGGTCACCACGGGAGTTCCGCACGCCATCGCCTCCAATATGGGAATGCCAAAACTCTCGCGCAGAGAGGTGTATAGAAATGCCGTAGCGCCATTATAGATCGCAGGCAGGTCACTATTCGCCACGTAGCCCACCGTGCGCAGCAGTGGGCGGATTGCCTCCAAAGCACTCTCCACAAGCAATTCATCCAGCATTTTCGGATCCATATCGGCAACCAACAGCGGCTGCGGGGTCTCTGCTTGTAGCGCATATTTCGCATATCCACGCAGCGTGCCGACCGTATTTTTTTTGGGATCGGTATTGCCTAAAAAGAAAAAATACTGCCCGTCGGCAAGATACTTTTGCGTCGTGGAGGCGAACTCCTTCAACGGTTGAAAACGAGGGTTGTAGCCATTGTGAATCGCCATGATCTGCGACGCATCCAGCCCCAAAGTAGTGCGGATGCGGTCGCACTCGAACTGCGAAACGGTGATGATCTGACGACAACGGGGCAGCACGCGCGGCACCACAAGGCGGCGATAGATGCGCCCCAGTTGTTGGTAGAACGATTTATTGCGCGCCGTTTGCTTCTCCAGAAAAATGATGTCGTGCAGGGTCACCACGAGCGGGGTCGCCCCCCACATGGGAGCCGTGTTGCTCGTGCAATGAAGCAAATCGGGCTTCACACGCGCCACGGCACGCGGCAGCGCCCACTGCTCCCAAAGCGGGTAGCTCGGACAGCTGAGCGTCACAATGTGCATATTGGGTGTCTCGTCCAGACAGTGATCATCCCCCTCTGCCACAAAAATAAAGTATTCGTTGTGGGTGTCGAGACGCTGAAGGCAGCGAATCGCCTCCAAAGCCACGAAGTCCATACCATGTTTATTGCTGCGGAAAATCCGCTGTGCTTCGATCGCTATTTTCATGATTCTTTGTGTTGGGTGTGAATAAATTTCCGACCTGCACCGCGCAGGCGAAACAGATTAGCCGTCATGAGCAAAAACAAGACTGGCACCCGTTGCAGCGCACGCCGCAAGCGTTTATCGACCTGCTCGTCGGGGGTGGCAAACGCCAGCGCAAAGGCAAGCATGAGCAGCAAAGCCCACCATTTGATCGACCACGCAGGGATCAGGAAAGAGGTCAAAAGCGCAAAAAGCAGCAGAAAACCGAGCAGCAACACGCGCGGAGGCAACATCCACTGTATCAGTTTATCGGCATAGTCCCAGTTACCACTCACCAGTGCCGCGGGCAGATCGCGCACACCGCGCACCAAAGCCCCCACTTGCGCCGCAAGCCAACGCCGACGCTGGTTGTAAAAAGCCCCCTCCTTCTGCACCTTCTCGTCCAGCACGATCGCCGTTTCGAGGTAGTCGATGTAGATCCGCTCGTGCAGCAACATCGCCTCCAGCTCTTTGTCCTCTCCTGCCGTGACACAGCGACCTATGTGGTCGCAAAACCAGCTGTATTTGAACGCCATACCCGACCCAATCAATGCCGACGACAACCCAAGTGCGGTATGTCCACGGCGAAAAATTGAGTTGTTAATCTCCTCACTCACAGCATCTAACACCGCCGTATCGGTATCGCGATTGAGTGCCGTACGATGTGCCTGAATTGCCTCGACGCCCGAAGCATAGGCATCGTTGAAAAGTTGCAGACAGTCGGGTGCCGCAATGTTGTCCACATCGAGAATCACAACCACATCCGCCGCCTCGCGACCCATTTGCTCAACCGCATATTGCATCGCCTTTGCCTTCGAACTCTCCTCGAAATTCACCGCCAGCAGCCGCACCGAGGGGTAGTCGTGTGCCAACCGCGTGAGGGTCTCTGGGCGAAAATGATCCGCAATAACCACCACCGTCTGCAAATCAGCAGGATAAGCCTGCCCCAGTGCCGAGCGAATGGCCGACTCGACCACCGAATCACCCTTGTAAGCAGGGATCAGCGTCAGGAAACGCACCTGCTTTTTGGCACACGGATAGGACTCCTTGCGCCGCGGCAACGCAGCAACGGCAAAAAGGAAAAGGTAACACACCGCGAAGGCGAGTGCCACAAAAAGAACACTGTCGATGATGTCAAGTAGGTTCATATCATTTTATTTTTAATTCGCCAAAAAGCCCATACCCCCCGCACAACAGCCATTGCCAAGGTCGGCTGCCCGCGAAACAGCGACACAGCAGCACATTTAGGAGCTGCCACAAACACCTGATAAAGAATGGCCAACATGCGTACCGCGCCGCGTCGATTGCGCGCCGCAAAGAGCAGACGATTGCGCGTCAGGTAAAACGTGCGCAACGGACTTTGCCTCCCCGTGGTGGCGCTCTCCTTGTGAAACACCGTGCAGCGGGGGTCGTAAGCGATCGTGTAGCCGCGCTCACGGATGCGCTCCGACCAGTCAAGTTCCTCGTAATAGAGGAAGTAACATTCGGGCATATAGCCCGCCGTGGTGAGCAGTTCGCGGCGGATCATCATCGCCGCACCGTGGGCGTAAGGGGTCAAATAGGAGGCATCGAACGAACCGTCATCCTCAGCGCCAAAACCGACGAGTGCATTGCGTAACGTGATGCTTGTCAATGGAGTATACCCCGCAAATTGAATGGCTCGCGGCGGAGCAAAGAAGCGGATCTTCGGACAGACAGCCCCCACTTCGGCATGCGCATCGAGCATGGCGGCAAGGTAGTGTAACGTGTCGTCTTCGACCTCCGTATCGTTGTTGAGCAGCAGCAGGTAGTCACCCGTAGCCACACGCATACCTATATTATTACCCCCCGCAAATCCCAGATTTTGCTCACTGCGAATGGCACGAATCGTGGGATAGCGGCGTTGTAATTCCACCGTCTCATCGCAGCGCGAACCATTGTCGACCACCACAATTTCGAGGGGTGTGCGCACGCAGCGATGCAACGAGTCGATGAGTGCCGCTGTGAGTTCCAAACCATTGTAGTTGACCGTAATAACGGATATTGAGCCAGCCATATCATTCGTTTTTATCCACCCCCGCAAGGGTAAGTTTTCGATCTAATTCGGGAGAAAGCGCAATGAATGTCATGCACAAGTAGAGGATAACACCCATAGGAAGTTGTCCTAAAATTTCGTTGGCATAGGACATCGCCACCACCCCCGCAATGCCCGCCGTGAAGGCGGCAATCACCCCCCTCAACTGCCTATGTTGCAGGCGGAACATCACCTGAAAACCGCCAAAGCCAAGAACCACAAAGAGAATCAGCAGATGCGACACCAGCCCCACAATACCCGTTTCGACCCAAATTTGGACGAGCCATGAATCGGTCGGGATCTGCGAGAGCGGGGCATCGGGGGCAAAGATCTTCGCCTTGCCACCGCCGTGTCCGATTCCCGCACCAAAGGGTTTATCCGCCATAATTACCCGCAACTTCTGTTGATTTTCGAGACGCACCACCAACGAACGGTCGTTGGGATTGAAGGCACTGCGAGCGCGCCGAATGACGGCATTGCCCTGACCTATGTAGGTGTAATTGAGGAAGCAGAAGGCACCAACGAGCAACACCGAACCCAAGATAAAGATCCTCACCTGCTTCGAAAGCAGGATGTAGACCATGAAACCAACAAAGGGGATCGCCAAGGCACTTCGCGTACCAGAGATCAGCATGGCATAGCCCGCCAGCAGGGCAACAGCCATAAAATAACCTTTCGTCCACAGATTGCGAAAATAAATTGCGACAATGGCAAAGACGACCAGCGCCATTCCCATGGAGGCACTAAAATTCGCCGCATCGCTGAAGAACGAGAAGTAACGCACGCCACTACCAATGATGTGCGTGGTGCTATACTCCAACACATAGAGCCAGTAGAGTTCGGTGTCCGAAAAACCGATG
>JAVXFC010000015.1:16508-23053 GCA_036658095.1 Alistipes sp.
TGTATTTCTGCATCAACGCCTTCGCCACAGCCAAGAGCGTCAGCACCGACCAGATATAGAGCATATAACGCAGATAGCGATAGTCGTCGAGCAAGATTTGCCCCAGCACCACAATGAAGAAAAAGTGGAACGAGATGGATCGCACCGAGGAGAACCAACCCGTAGCGGAGACCGTTTGGGGGTTGAAAAGCTCCATGGCACCGTAGAGCATCCAGACGAATGCCAGCAGCGTAAGCCATGTCAGGGCGCGACTCCACTCTATTTTGTGGTAGAGCGAATGGAGGATCATCACAAAAAAATTGTAGAAAATCAACCCGTCGAGCAGTAGACCGATCGGCGCGCCGTGCATAAAGCGCGTTAGCCCCATGATGAAGTAGTTGACCACAAACAGCCCCGCCAACGCATAAATGGGACGTTGGATCGAGCAGCCCAAGTAGAGCAGCACGCCCGGAGCGCAAGCCACAGCCAACCCCGCCGCCATGCCATATTTAGTCATGACAAAGGCGATACCCCACACCCCCGCAAGCAGCAAACCTATGGTCAGCAGCTGAATCGAACGCTGGCGGTCGCGAAGTGCGTGTATGCGGGCAAGCAAGGGTGTCATGAAGGGTTACTTAAAAGAGGCTGTGAAGCCAAATTGTCCAAGTTGGTAAAAGATTCGGCGGAAGAATCCATAGGGAGGTAACATACCTGTAAAATCCTCAACCACATTTCGTTTGCCTTTGTTCAAATAGAGTTGCAGAGGGGTATTACCCACCTGACTCACCGCTTTATCGTAGAAAAGTTGGTCGGTATCTTGCCACGTACGATTGGCTCGAACCACCAGCAGGTTGAGCGCTGCGGCCTGCAGCAACTCGTGCGGCACCGAGTGTTTGTCGAAAGGTGGATATTCGACAATCACCACATCCGCCTGCGAGAGAGGGATGCGATCATCCGCCAGTTCGGGAACGAAATCGGTCAACGTGCGAGCCATCAAGAAATTCCGCTTCTCGGCATCGAAATCGCCGTTCCACGACACCATGCGCACACTCAGTCCGGAGGCTCGCAGCTGCTCGGCAAGTTGCTCGGCAAGCACACTCTTGCCCGCTTCGCCATACGTACTGAGCATATTGACGATGTTCTGCTCGCCATGCGCAAAATAATTGAACGTAGCATTGCAGAGATACTGCGCCGCCTTTTGGTTGTAGATCGCGCTGAAGCGCCGTTGACGCAGATGCGGAGGTCCGGGATAGGCACCCAACACCCGTCCGCCAATGATGCGTTCGGCACGCAGTGCGTCGTGCGGAGTGCGGTCGAGGAGTTCGAGCAACGCAAAGAAGCTCAACACAAAGAAGAAGGTACCGAAAAATGCCGCCAAGACAAACAACTTGCGTTTGCTGGGTTCGGCAGCAATGGGTAATACAGGAGGGTTGGTGATTTTGAGCGTTGCCGAACTCATCTGCAAGTTTTTCTGCCGCAGACGCGCCGTGTTGAGCGCTTGCAAGGTCGAGAGGTAGGATTGCTCCGAGAAATTAATCATTCGCTGACGCTGTTTAAGCACCGAGCCGACGGGCGAAAACTCCGTATATTTAGCATCCAACTTCAGGCGTTGTTGCTCCATGACGCCCAACTCCGCCTTCGATTTGGCCGAGAGTAGCACTGCGTCGAGCCATTGCTGGATCATCGAGGAGGTTGCAATACCCTCTTTGGTGTATTGTGAAGCGCTAATCGTGGAGGTGAGCTGGTAGAGCGACTGTGTCTGCTCAGCCAACCGACGGCGCAACTCCGCAAGGTTTACCTGAGGTGTTGTCTCGGCAGGATCCTCCGCCGAAAGAACCTCGGCCGACGCCAGACGCGCCTGCAATTTGCTGATATTTTCGAGCTTTTCAACAAAAGCCGCATTATTTTTGAAAGTCGTCAATTCGTCGATCCGCGCCTCGATCAGAGCACACAAGGTCTCCGCACTTTTCTCTTCCAGCAAGATCGCCTCGTTGTTGAGTTCGAAGTCACGCGAGAGCGCAGCAATATGCTTGGTCTGCTCGTCGTAGTTGATCACCCCATGCTCGATGTTGTACTCTTTCAGATCAGTCTCCAGAAAACTCAGTGTATCGCGTTTTTTCGACAGCTCATCCTCGAAGTACTTAATCACATTGCTGGTCTCACCAAAACGCAACGTCTGATACTGTTTGCGAAATTCGTCATTGAGCAACAACAGCGTGTTGTAGACAATACCGGGATCGTCGTTCTGGTACGACACTTCGAGCATATCGCTCGTATTCAAGCGTTTGACCACAATTTTACTCAAAGCATCGTAGCTGTAATGGCGGTGTGTCCAGTGGAACAAACCGTAGACGAAGTTGTCATGATCGGCCTTCTCGTAGTCGCGCAAGCGCTCCACGGTGATCGAATCACTCGATCGATCAATCAATGCCAACACATCTTTGGGAGTACGCGCCAACAGGTCGCGGTAGTTCTTCGCCTTGATATATTTGTTGTCTTTGTTGGGGTCGCCATGCACCATGTGCTGCGCATAGAGGCGCATGGAGACACCGCGCAGCGTGGTTTGCGCCTTGATGATGTTAATCAGGTTGTCCACCGCATTGTTGATCATGTTCCAATCCTGCTTCATGGCGGCATCTGTCTCAATATCGTAGCCCGACACAACGCCCGTGAAGATGACCGACTGTGATTTGTAGATTCGCGGTACGGAACCCATTTTGAAATAAACGGCAAAAGCGACCAAAATTGGCAGTAAAATCAACCACCATTTGATGCGGAATAAAAATCGGAATATATAAGCTATCAGCTTCATAAGTTATGTGTATATTAATTCGTGGGTTGAGTCGGCTGGGCGGCATCCAGTTGATCTGCCGAACGGAGAATCGGTGTTTTTGAGAGGATCTCCAAAGAGAGCAGTGCTTTGTTCAATTCGGCTCGCGTCTGCACATATTCACGCAGCGCCACATTCTCGATACTTTTCTGGCGACTGAGGGTCTGCGCATCAATTTTACCGTTGACAAAATCGGTCTTCGAAAATTCGTACTGTGCCTTTGCTGTCACCATGGCGCCTGCGGCATTGTCTATCATCTCCAGACACATCTCCGCTGCGGTGTAAGCTTCGATGATCTTCAGGCAGACGTCATCGTACCAGCTTTCGGTCTCATACTGAATACTTTCGTTGCGTTTTTGCTGTTGTTTGATCAGGTTGCGACGGTTGAAAATCTCGCTGAGCGGCAGCCCGATGTTGGCACCCACATTCCACCAACTCTGATCCGTTCCCGTCACATTTTGCACAATGGGGTATTGCGTATTGTCATTGCTGTATTGTTGACTGGTCATATCGTTCGATCCATAGGAGTAGGAGGCATTCAACTTGATGTAGGTGAGCCACCTGCGCCGAATAGTCTTCACCTCGCGCTCACCAGCCTCTCGGTTTGTATCATAGATGTTCACCTGCGGCGAACGAACACGCGCATTCTGCATCAGCACATGCAACGGAGGCAATTGAATGCGCGTATATTCAGAGGTACTCATCTGCGCAAAAGATTCCCCCCCATGCGATATCGTATCGGGGGTTTGCGCCATTGCCGCAGTCGTGGCACCGAAGAGCCACGCCACAAACAGGAACACCGTTATTTTTGTTTTCATAAAACTGAAATTAAACATTCTCTTTTTGTATAAATGCCGTGAAGGTGCGGACAATCAACTTCAGATCGAACCACAAAGACATCTGATGGGCATAGCGGATATCGAGTTGTTTGCGTTGTTCGGGCGAGAGTTTACCCCGTCCACCACGTTTTTCGACCTGCCACAGCCCCGTCAGCCCCGAAGGACACATGAAGCGTTCGACATACTCGTCGCCCGTGAGGCGCTCCGCCTCGTAGAGCGGCAACGGACGGTTACCCACCACCGACATATCACCCCGCAAGATGTTGAACAGCTGAGGCAGCTCGTCGATGCTATATTTGCGCAAAAAACGCCCCAAGCGCGTCACGCGCGGGTCGTTCTCGATCTTCACAAAGGCATTTTTCTGTTCAGTGGTCACCTTTCGTTGAAGGTCCTCCTCGTTCACCAGCGCATCGTCCGAGAGCAGCATTCCGCTATCCACGCTCTTCATGATCTGCTCCATATCCTCCTCACTGAGTGCGATCTGCCCCGTCTCGGCACACGCATCCGTCTGGCAGGCATATTGGTTGTTTTTAGCACATTGTTTGAGCTTGCGATCTGCATTGACACGCATCGAACGAAACTTCAGAAAATCGAAGACCCGATAGTTGCTACCTACGCGTTTCGAGCGGTAGATGATGGGTCCGGGGCTGTCGATCTTGATCGCCAGTGCCACCAATACGAACAGCGGCGAGAGCAACAGAATCGCCACACTGGCACACATCACATCGAAACTCCGCTTCCAAAGCGGGATGCGGAACAACGCCACCTCACTTGCCTTGCTCGTCACAACGGCTTGGTATTGAAAGGTATGATCCACCATAAAGGACATGGTTTGGTGCAGCGTTTGGGCGTCGACATCGTTGCGCAAGGCGGTATTCACCCCCGCCTTCAGATACTCGCCACGCTCATCGCTGCTCATCGTACGATGCGTTATCAGAATGATACCGAATGACTTAAACCACGATCTCAGCAAACGAAGTTGCGGCACATCGAGCGACACATCCTCTTGTTCGAAAAAGAGGAAGCCATACTCACCGCGCTGCGCCGCCAGCAGCTGAACTGCGGCATTGACGTTCTGCACGACCAGCACATCCCCCACCCCAATCAACTCCATGAAATGGTTGACATAGCGACCTTTGCCGTTCACATATACGGTAGGATAGATCATCCAATAATTTTTTTAATTCGAACCTTCAACTCCATAGGGTTGAATGGTTTAACAATATAATCGGCTGCACCCTCTTCCAACATTCTGATTCGTTCCGAGATACTATCCTCGCTCGACAACATCACAACAGGTATCTGGCGAAACAGTTCATTACTCTTCAAGTGGACCAAGAACTGATCGCCCGTCATCTCGGGCATACGAATATCCGAAATAATCAAATCTGGTTGATTACCCTCGCCCAACCACTGAAGCGCTGGGATAGGGTTGGGAAAGTAGAAGCAATCAAACTCCTCTCGCAAATAGACAATCAAGATCTTAGCAATCTGCTCTTTGTCGTCCACAATCAACAACTTACGTTTATCCATAATTTAATTCATTAAATGTCACAGCCACTTTTGACGAACACACCGCCCAATCGGTAGCACATTCCATTATTCGGCTTGTATTAATTGTTAAATATACATATTATTCGACCAAATTGGGCATATATTCTATAAAAATAAATAAAACTGAAAATTATTACACAAATATACACATTATTCTCAAAATATATGTACCTTTAGAATTGAATTAAGCTCGATGCCTTTGGGCGAAAGTCATATACACCGCCGCAGAAAGTAAAAGACATACAGCTATTTACCAGTATTATATATTGTATTTTTATACTAAAATTTTCACATTTATGGCTACATCCGACCTTACTACGGAATCAACACGAGCAACCGTGCTTGTGGCTGAGGACAACCCCAGTAATTACAAATTAACGGAAGTTATTCTTCGTAAAACATACAATTTACTACACGCCGAAAATGGCGCAGAAGCCATCGAATTATATCGTCTTCATCGTCCCGATGTCGTACTTATGGATATCAATATGCCTATCATGGATGGCTACGACGCCCTTAAAGGGATCCGCAGTGAATTCCCCGATGCCCGCGTGATCGCCCTGACGGCCTACGCCTTCGAAACCGATCGACAACACATGATCCAAGCGGGATTCGACCATTGTCTGTCCAAACCGCTGCGCATCGACGAGTTGAGACAGACGATCAAAGAGACCCTTGAGTGCGAATAAATATATGAAGAGACTGTTTTTTCTACTCATTTGCAGCCTGCTATCCATATCATCCCTGCAAGGTGCGCCCAAACGCGATAACACAAGTAAGACGATTCTCATTATTTCGTCCTACAATCCCGACACACGTCGTATGTCAAACTTCATCTCGGAGTTCGAACAGCAAATCGTAAAGTCGAAGATGCCGTATGAGATCTTTGTCGAGAATTTGGAGTGTCACGAAATCGCTGACGCACCGATCTGGATGACGCAAATGGAGCGCATCATCAACCGCTACGAACAACAAAACCTCTGCGCCATTATCCTGCTCGGACAGGAGGCTTGGGCATCCTTCGTCTCGCTCGGACACTGCCCCAAACAGGTGCAAATCTTTGGCTGCTTCGCCAGCACCAACGGCATTCTACTGCCCAAACTCCACGAAACGAGCGAACAACACGACTGGCTACCCGCCAGCGTTGATTTGATGAGACTGGCAAACGTCCTGAGCAACAACACCGCAGGCGGATTACTCAATCGATATAATGTCGAGAAAAACATCAATCTGGCATTGACACTCTGCCCGGGGATCAACGACATAGCCTTCATCTCCGACAACACCTATGGTGGCATTTCGCTCCAAGCACTCGTGCGCAAAGAGATAAGCGAACACTTCCC
>JAVXFC010000016.1:0-22876 GCA_036658095.1 Alistipes sp.
GCTATGAAGGTGGCACGTAACATCTCGAAGAACACAACGATCACTATCCCCGCACATAACATTCCAGCGTTTAAGCCCGCTAAGTGTTTTGCTGTGAAGGTGAAATAATTAAAGTAAAACAAAGATTTTCCATTAAAAATTAAAAACTATGCCAAGCGGTAAAAAAAGAAAAGGGCATAAGATGGCTACCCACAAGCGCAAAAAACGTCTGCGCAAAAATCGTCACAAGAAAAAATAAGGGTAGCACCTTAGTGCTAAACGATAGATAAAGCTAAAGGGGCAAACGCTCTTTTAGCTTTACCTATTTAAGGTTTCGCGCTGTGTATGGGCTTTTTAGCGCATAGAACAGCTGTTGCGATCCTGTTATATCAAACCTCTGATCCAGAGGACAATCTTGGAGTTATCCGCCACTTCACACCAAAAGGCGGCATATACAAACCATTACAATACGCCGTACTGCCGCCTCCGGATACGGATTAAATATAGATGAACAGAGAATTAATAATCAACGTAAACCCGACCGAAATCTCGATCGCCTTGTGTGAAGACAAAACGCTTGTCGAACTCAACAAGGAGCAGTGTCAAACTGGCTTTGCCGTGGGTGACATCTACTTGGGTAAAGTACGTAAGATCATGCCCGGCTTGAACGCGGCATTTGTAAATGTAGGACACGAAAAGGACGCTTTTATACACTACCTCGACCTTGGGTCGCAATTTTCATCGTTACACAAGCTCGTCACGGCGCAGCAGCCCGGCAAACGTGGACTGAAGTTGGAGGCGATGAAGCTCGAACCTGTGATCGAAAAGCAGGGTAAGATCACCTCCTACCTCGAAGTGGGGCAGACCGTGATGGTGCAAATTGCCAAAGAGGCGATCTCGACCAAAGGCCCCCGCTTGACTGCCGACATCTCGCTGGCAGGTCGCAATGTGGTGTTGGTGCCTTTCACCTCGAAGGTTTTCCTTTCGCAGAAGATCCGTTCGGTGGACGAGAAAAAACGCTTGAAGCGTATCGCTGCGGCGGTATTACCTCCCAACTTTGGCGTGATTATCCGCACGGCGGCGATCGAGGCGAAGGACGAAGACATTGAAAGCGATATTCGCACACAGCTCGACCGTTGGAACAAAACGGTGCAAAATATCCGCAAGAAACCTGCGCCAGCGCTGCTCATGGGCGAGCTGAACCGTGCCAATACGATCATTCGCGATACGCTGAACGGTTCGTTCTCGCAGATCGTGGTCGACGACGAGGCTCTCTTCAACGACATCCGTAACTACGTGCAGGAGATTGATCCTGAGATGATGAAGATCGTCAAATTGTATCGCGGTAATGTCCCTATTTTCGATAATTTCGACATCTCGAAACAGATCAAATCGCTCTTCGCGAAGTTCGTATCGCTGCGTCGCGGCGCCTACCTGATCATCGAGCATACCGAGGCGATGAATGTGATTGACGTCAACTCAGGAAATCGTACTAAAGCCGAGGATAACCAAGAGCAAACTGCTATGGATGTGAATCTTGCAGCTGCGGCGGAGATTGCGCGCCAGCTGCGTCTGCGCGACTTGGGTGGTATTGTGATTATCGACTTTATCGACCTGCATAAAGCGCCGAATCGGCAGGCTCTGTACGACGAAATGGTGAAGCTGATGATCACCGACAAAGCGAAACATACGGTGCTGCCTCTCACCAAGTTCGGATTGATGCAAATCACGCGCCAGAGGGTGCGTCCTGTGGCAGTCGAGGGGGTGACGGATGTGTGTCCGACCTGCAACGGTACGGGTAAAATCGAGCCTACAATCCTGTTGGATAAGAAGATAGAAAACCAAATTTCGTTCCTTTCGCAGGATCGCAAACAGAAGTTCATCAAGTTGGTGGTCAGCCCCTACGTGGCATCTTTCCTCTGCAAGGGGTTGATTTCGCTGCGTCGTCGTTGGCAGTGGCGCTACAAAACAAATATTCAAATTGTTGCCGATCAAAGCGTAGGCATGGTCGATGTTCACTACCGTGATAAGAAAGGTGCCGACCTAATTAATAAAGTATAGCGATCAGAATACGCTACAAATCGCTCTTCTCGAAAAAGTTTTGATTATGACTCTCAGAGAGCAAATGGCGCAGACAGCGGCGGCTTCGAAAAGCCTTGAGGCGCTGTGTGATGCCTATAAAAATAAGTGCGCTACCGTCCATCTCGAAGAGTTGGTCGGCGGCGCTCTTTCGTTTTATGCGGCGGCAGCGATCGCCCGCATGGGGGGTGTCCACATCTTCGTGGCGGAGGATCGCGATGCGGCAGCCTACCTGCTCAACGACTTCTACGCCCTGCTCGATGAGTCGCGCATCTACTTCTTTCCCACCTCCTACAAGCGCTCGATCGCCTACGGGACGGAGGATGCGCAGGGGGTGGTGCAGCGCACCACGGTTCTCAATGCGTTGTATGGTCACGGCGCGCCGTCGACGGCGGCGTACACCGTGATATGCACCTATCCCGAGGCGCTTGCCGAGCGGGTTGCCGATGCCGATAAGTTGCAGCGTGAGACCATTGCGGTCCATGTGGGTGATACCATTTCGCCCGAACTGCTGGAGCAGACGCTCGTTGAGGCGGGCTTCACGCAGGTCGACTTTGTCTACGAGCCGGGGCAATATTCGGTGCGTGGCGGCATTGTCGATATTTTTTCGTTTGCCGAGAGCAAGCCCTATCGTATTGATTTCTTTGGCGATGATGTCGATTCGATTCGTCGGTTCAACATCTCCAGTCAGCTCTCCGCCGACAAGCTCGATCGCGTAGAAATCCTTCCGAATCTGAATGCTCGCGAAGCGCGCAAAGTCTCGTTTGTGCAATTTGCGGGGGAGGGGGCGTCCTATTGGTTCTACGATGCGGACTATGTGCTGCGCCGTGTGAACGAGGTGCGCCACAAGCTGTTGGGCGATCTGGACGAGCCGTCGCAGATCGACGCCTACGTCACGAGCCGCAATGGGCTGTTGGCGGATATGGCACAGGGGCGTATTTTCACGCTGCGCGATAACATCAAGGAGCGTCCTGCGGAGGTGACGGTGTTGTTTGCCACCACACCCCAACCCAAGTTCAACAAGAATTTCGAAATGTTAGCCGACGACTTGATACGCAATACGTTGCGCGGCTACAAAACCTATATTCTCTCCGAAAATAAGGCGCAAATAGAGCGTCTGCAAAACATCTTTCGACAGTTAGGGCGCGGACAAGCGGAGGTCAATTCGCTCTCGCTCACCCTGCACGAGGGCTTTGTGGACAACGACCTGCACGCCTGCTTCTACACCGACCACCAAATCTTCGATCGCTATCAGCGTTACCGCATCAACGGCGAGA
Source organism: Alistipes sp. (assembly GCA_036658095.1). Taxonomy (GTDB): domain Bacteria; phylum Bacteroidota; class Bacteroidia; order Bacteroidales; family Rikenellaceae; genus Alistipes. The sequence continues at coordinate 3,336 of JAVXFC010000016.1, forward strand.
TTCGACGGGACGAGCAGATGACCATTGCCGAGCTGAACCAGCTCAAACCGGGTGACTACGTGGTGCATATCGACCATGGGGTGGGGCGCTTCGACGGTCTGGTGAAAATTTCGGAGAACGGCAAGACGCACGAGGCGATCAAGTTGGTCTACAAGGACGGCGACGTGCTGTTTGTCAACGTACACTCGCTGCATCGCATCGCGCGTTATAAGAGTGGCGACGGCGAGGCTCCCAAGGTCTATAAGTTGGGTAATGGCGCTTGGCAGAAGCTCAAAAACGCGACCAAAAAGGCGGTGAAGGACATCTCGCGCGAGCTGATTGCCCTCTATGCCAAACGCAAGGCGAGCAAGGGATTTGCCTTCACCGAGGACGGCTATTTGCAGCATGAGCTGGAGGCGTCATTTGCGTGGGAAGATACGCCCGATCAGCAAGTTACGACGGCTGCGGTGAAAAAAGATATGGAGTCGGATCAACCCATGGATCGCTTGGTATGTGGCGATGTGGGCTTCGGTAAGACCGAGATTGCGGTGCGCGCAGCGTTCAAAGCCGCCACCGACGGCAAGCAGGTGGCAGTGTTGGTTCCCACCACGATCCTTGCCTTGCAACATTACCGTTCGTTCTCGGAGCGGCTACGCGACTTCCCGATTCGGGTCGAGTACCTCAATCGGACCAAATCCTCGCGCGATGTGGCTCAGATCTTAACCGACTTGGAGTCGGGACGGATTGACATTCTGATTGGCACGCAAAAAATGCTGGGCAAGGGGGTTAAATTCCGCGATCTGGGCTTGTTGGTGATCGACGAAGAGCAGAAATTTGGCGTGGCGGCGAAGGAGAAACTCACCCAGATGAGTGTGGCGGTCGATACGCTGACCCTCACGGCAACCCCCATTCCGCGCACGTTGCAATTCTCGTTGATGGGTTCGCGCGATTTGTCGGTCATCTCGACCCCGCCGCCCAACCGTCAGCCGATTCTTACCGAGTCGCACGCCTTTTCGGAGGAGATCATTCGCGACGCAATTCATGCCGAGTTGGAGCGTGGTGGGCAGGTTTATTTTGTGCATAATCGGGTCGATGACCTGATCGCGATACAGGCCATGGTGACGCGTTTATGCCCTAAGGCACGCGTGGCGGTGGGTCATGGACGCATGGCGGCGGAGGAGCTGGAGAAGATGATCATGAATTTCATCTATGGCGAGTTCGATGTGTTGATTTCGACCACGATTGTCGAGAATGGCATCGACATCCCCAATGCCAATACAATCATTGTCAACAATGCCCAGAATTTCGGTTTGAGCGACCTGCATCAACTGCGTGGGCGTGTGGGACGCAGCGACCGCAAGGCGTATTGCTACCTGCTTTCGCCCCCCGATGAGCTGCTCGGCTCGGATGCTCGTCGTCGCCTGCGTGCCATCGAGGAGTTCTCCGATTTGGGTTCGGGATTCAACATCGCCATGCAGGATCTCGACATCCGTGGCGCGGGCAATTTGTTGGGTGCCGAGCAGAGCGGTTTCATTGCCGACATTGGTTTTGAGACCTACCAAAAAATTATGAATGAGGCGGTTGCCGAGCTGCGTGCCGAAGGGTTGGAGGTGGCAGGTCTGAACCCCCACGAGCAGGATGTGGTGGAGCAAATGCACTATATCGACGATGCGGCAATCGAGCTGGATGTCGAGGCTGAGTTGCCCGATTCGTATGTGCGTCAGCCTGCCGAAAAGTTGCGTTTGTACCGCGAGTTAGATTCGACCAAAGACGAGCAGGCATTGCAGCAGTTCGAGGTGCGCTTGGTCGACCGTTTCGGTGCGATGCCGCGTGCGGCGGCGGAGTTGCTCAATGTGGTGCGACTGCGCTGGGAGGCGATCCGTCTGGGCATGGAGCGCGTGAAGGTCAAAAATGGGTTGATGATCGTTCACTTCGTGGGCGAGGAAAATTCGCCCTACTACAAGAGCGACATCTTCATGGGAATGCTGCGTTATGTGACTCAGCAGCCCGACCGTTTCGTGTTGAAGCAGCACAATAATAGATTGGCGATGACCGTTCGTCATATAAAGGATGTGGAAGAGGCATACAAGGTCTTGCAAAAATTATAAGTAGGCGTGAATCTGATCGTTGATATAGGAAATACACGGGTGAAACTGGCTCTGATGGAGGGCGAACGGATCGTTGCGCAGCGGGATATGGAACGCCTGCACGCGGCGATGATCGACGAGTTGCTGGCGGCATATCCGACGGTGGATCAGGCTATTATCTGCTCCACGCGGGGCGATGCGAGCCAAGTGGCGGAGATCGTCGGCGCGAAGGTGCGTCTCTGCATGATCTTCACGCCGCAGACGCGTGTGCCGATTGCCAATGGCTACGGTTCGCCCGAAACTTTGGGGCGCGATCGGCTGGCAGCAGCCGTGGGTGCAGCGGCAATGTACCCTGCGCGCAACGTGCTGATTGTCGATTTCGGTACGGCGCTGACCCTCGATCTGGTGACGGCAGACGCCACCTACCGGGGTGGATTCATCTCGCCGGGGGTGCAGACGCGCTTCCGGGCGCTGCACGATTACACCGCTCAGTTGCCGATGTGTCACGCCTCGTTGGAGGAGCTGCCGCTGGGGGTGACCACCCAAACTTCGATCGTGCAAGGGGTCATGCGCGGCGTGGCTTACGAAATCGAAGGACATATTGCTCGAATGAGTGCCGAATATGCTGATTTGTGCATAATATTTACGGGTGGAGAGGCGAAATACTTTGTGGAAAGAATTAAAAATACGATATTTGCAGATTGTAATTTGATCTTTTGCGGATTGAATAGAATTTTAGCCTATAATGCAAGTGAAAAAAATATTGATTAAGATCGTTGCTTTGGCTCTGCTCGCCCTGCCGTGTGGCGTGGCGGCACAGTCGAGTAGCATCAACGCCTTCTCTCCCTACTCCATGTATGGCATCGGCGAGGTGAATACGCCCGGCACGTTGACCATGCGATCGATGGGTGGCGTGGGGGTGGCGATGCGCGGCTCGATGCATGCACCTTCGTTTGAGCCAACAACGGTCAACCTGCTCAACCCTGCATCGTTCAGCGCCATGACACGCAAAAGTTTCCTGTTCGATTTCGGTGTGGAGGGACAAAATTTCTATAACTCGCAAAAGGTGGCGGGTACAACGAAAAAATCCGCCTATAATACGTTTAACTTTCACGAGATCGCATTCCTGCTGCCGCTGGCAAAGGGCGTTGGCTTGGGCTTCGGACTCACACCGTACAGCAGTGTGGGCTACCGCGTGAAATCTACGCAGATCAATGGCAATTACGGCTGGGCCGACTACGCCTTCGAGGGCGAGGGCGACGTGACGCAGGCGCAGCTTGGCATCGGCTGGGAGCTGTTTCGCAACTTCTCGATCGGCGCCACCGTGCAATATTACTGGGGCGACATCACGCGTCAATACACCATGACCCCGACCAACATCGTCGATAACGCCCCCATTTCACCCACCATTGGTAAAGATATGTACAGCGTTTCGCGCTTCAAAGGGCAGTTTGGTGTGCAGTGGTCTCCGATTTTCACCGCCAAACGCGCATTGACCTTGGGCGTAACTTACGATTTAGGGGGCAACTTGTCACCCTCGGTGACGCGCAATATCCGCGTGGGCAACTTCGCAGGGGCAAGCGTGAAGGACGATCAAATGCACATGGCGATCTCGCTGCCGCATCAGCTGGCGGCAGGTGTCAGCTACCACACTCCACGCCTCTCGCTGGGGCTGGACTACGTCTACCAAAATTGGCGCGGGCAGAACGAGACGATCACCGAGACCACGGCGGGTGGCTATAAAGTAGAATATGCCAACACCAGTACCTTCAAATTAGGCGTCGAATATACCCCCAACTACGCCGATATGCGTCGCTATATGAACCGCGTGTCGTACCGTGCGGGTGTGCGCTATGGCGATTACAACCAAACTTTTGGCGGGCAGCGCATTGCGCAATATGCCGTCACGGTGGGCATCGGTCTACCCGTGCGGTTTCTCTCCTCGTCAGCGGTTGATATTGGTTTCGAGTATGGCTCGCGCGGCGCGAATGGCAACATCGCAGGCGATGTGGGATTCATCAAACAGCAATATTTCAAATTCGCCCTCGGCTTCACGATCTTCTCGTCGGGCAAAACTGGCGAATACTGGTTCGTGCGTCCGAAATACGATTAATGACTTGCAACTTATAAAAAATAAAATAGCTTAAAATGAAAAAGATTACTACTCTTCTTGCCGTGGCTTTCGCTCTGATCGGAACTTCTGTCATGGCTCAACAAGATTTTAGCGGTGCGCAGTATGCCAAATGGGGCGATACACCAGAGGTGCGTGAGGCAAACATCATGGCCAGCAACTTTTTGGCGGAGTCGGTGAAAAGTCGCAACTACGACGAGGCATCGATCCACCTGAACCACCTGATCGCTAACCGTCCCGAAGCGTCGGTCAATACCTTCAAATATGGCAAAATGATCTATCGCGCCAAGATCAATGCTGCGGCAACACGCGATATTAAAAATAAATATGTAGACTCGCTCTTGCAGATGTACGACCTGCAAGCTAAGTACTTCGGTCAGTCGGGCAAGGAGAGTGCAGCAGACATCATGGGCAATAAAGCCAAAGAGATCCTGCTCTATCGTCCCACCGAGCGTGGGGTGATCCGCACGGCGTTCTGCAAAGCAATTACCGAGGGTGGCGCGCAAGCCGATCCTGAGATCATCGCGATCTATTTCAAAAACCTCTGTGATGACTGCCAGTCGGGTGCTGTGGCTGCCGATGAGGTCATCAACGAATATGAGCGTTTGGCTCCCCTGTTCGAGGGTCGTCCTGAGGCTGCCGAAAACAAGGCTCAATTCGATGCTGCGTTCAGCTTGAGCGGCGTGGCGAATTGCGATAACTTGGAGCGCATTTTCAAGGCGAAGTTAGCCGTTGCACCCAACGACGAAAAGATCCTTTCGCAGGCTGTGTCGCTCCTCTCGAAGGCGCAATGCACCAGCGCATTCTTCTTCCAAACAGCCGAGAAATTCTATGCCGTGAAACCTTCGTCCGACACCGCCATGGCGTTGGCAGGTCTGTTCCAAGAGCAACGCAATTACGATAAAGCTGTGAAGTACCTCAATGAGGCATTGGCGGTGGAGAAGGTGACTGCCAAACGCGAAGAGCTGCTCTCACGCATCGCGCTGGTGGAGCTGGTTGCCAATCACATCTCGTCGGCGGCTTCGTCGGCACGTCAAGCCATCAACCTCAATCCCGAAAACGGACTTGCTTACTTTGTCTTGGCTCAATGCTATGCCTCGTCGGCGTCAGGTTGTGCAGGGCTGGAGGGTCAGGCTGCCTACTGGGCTGCCTATGACACGATGTCGAAAGCGGTTAACTTCATGAATGAGGAGCAAGAGACTTCGTTTGGTCAGTCGGCACGCGTCTCGATGGCTGGATACCGCAACCGTTTCCCAACTTCGGAGGAGTGCTTCTTCGCCGAGTTGAAGGAGGGTCAGCGCTATACAGTTGCTTGCGGCATCGCTTCTGGTGTGGCAACGACGGTTCGTTGCAGATAGTTGAATGATCCAATTATTGGTCAAATATTCGTTGGTAGCACTCCTCTTCGTGGGGAGTGCTACCTTCCTATTTTCGTGTGAGGAGGAGTCTGAGGAGGATACTTCAGCGCAGGACGAGACGATGATGACCGAATATAGCGAAAACTTGACGGTGGTCAAGTCGCAAAACGGACGCAAATCCTACGATTTCAAAACCCCCCTTCTGGAGGGCTACACGCTCGCCAAAGATCCCTACCGTGAATTTCGAAAAGGGGTCAAAATACTCACCTATAAGGAGGATTCTTTGGGTGTGGTGAAGGTCGACGGATCACTCACGGCAAACTATGCCATTTTCTACGTCAATCGTGATCTGTGGGAGGCAAAGGGCAATGTGGTGGCGGAGGCGTCGAACGGACGCACCCTCTATACGCAGCAGCTTTTTTGGAACGCAAAAACCCGCCGCATCTACTCGAATGTCGATTCGAAGATCGTGCAGAATGAAGGACGTGATGTGATGTATGGCGCTGGCTTTGAATCGAATGAGGAGATGACTGATTGGCGATTCCGTTACATGACGGGCTGCTTGGAGATGGAGATGAAGATCACGCCCGACTCGACGGAGACCACCACGGTCAGTGCGCCAGCGCGTCCTGCTGTGGCCGTTGGCTCAGGAACATCGCTCTCTGCTTCGACCGATGCCACTCCTCGGGTGGTGCGCGATCGCCCGATCAGCAAACCTGTGTTGCACATAGAACCTAAACCCACAAGACGATGATTACCTCGATCTTGCTGATTCTGCTTCTTTTGCTGCTCTCGGCATTCTTTTCGGGTATGGAGATCGCTTTCACGAGCAAGAACCGCCTGAAATTGGAGATCGACCGCAAACAAAGTCGGATGTTCAACTTCATAGCCGACCTTTTTGCCCGTCATCCGGGTCAATATATAACCACCATTTTGGTGGGTAATAACATCGCTCTGGTCATCTATTCGCTCTGTATGTCGCTCTTCCTGCGTACCATAGCAGGGCTTTTGGGGTGGGCAGAGGTTGCCACGGAGGGTTCTGTGGCTCTCGAAACCGCCGTCTCAACGGTGGTCATCATCTTTGTGGCAGAGTTTCTACCCAAATCCATTTTTCGTAACGATCCCAACTTCTACTATCGGACTTTCGCACCGATCATCTATTTTTTCTACATATTGCTCTATCCCATTGCGCGCTTCACGACGATCATTTCGCATGGCATTTTGCGCCTCATGGGGCGCCGCGTGAGCGAGCAATCGCCCGAAAGTAGCTTCGATCGGGCGGATCTTGCCTCGCTGCTCGATACCAATAATACGGACAACCACCCCCACGAATCGGACAACAACGAGATCAAATTGTTCCAAAATGCCCTCGATTTTGCCGATCTGCGCGTGCGCGACTGCATGGTTCCGCGTGTGGATATTGAGTCGGTAGATGTGGAAAATACAACCATTGAGCAGTTGACTACGCTTTTTGTGGAGAGTATGTATTCGCGCATCTTTGTGTGGGAAAAGAGCATCGACAACATCATTGGCTACGTCAACTCGAAGAGCCTTTTTCACCGCCCCGCAACCATTGCCGAGGTGTTGATGAAGGTCAATTTTGTCCCTGAAACCATGCCTTTGCAGGCGTTGTTGCAGACGCTCATCAAACATAAAAGTAACATTGCCGTCGTGATCGACGAATTTGGCGGTACGGCTGGCGTGATCTCGTTGGAGGATGTGCTGGAGCAGATCTTTGGTGAGATCGAAGATGAGCATGATGTGTCTGATCTTATTGAAAAACAAGTAGATATAAATGAATATGTGCTTTCGTGTCGCCTCGAAGTGAAGTATTTGAACGAAAAATACAACTTGGGAATAGCCGAGAGCAAAGACTACGACACCTTGGCGGGCTACATCATCTACCAACACGAAGGGATCCCCGTGGCGGGCGAAACGCTCGTGCTGGGTGGGCTGGAGTTGAAAATTCTGCGCACCACGCGTTCTCGCATTGAGTTGGCGCGCGTGAAGAAACTGTAATATTTTTTGCGCTAATATGGACGCATTTAGAATATATTTATTACCTTTGACTGCTAATTCGAAAACAAAAATAAATTAGAACGAATTCATATGGCAAGTTTGAACACATTAAGAACCAAATTCGGTGTTGTGCTGTCGATCATCATCGGCCTCGCCCTTTTGGCTTTTGTCCTCTCTCTGAAAACCGAGATGGGATTCTCGGGCAATGACCCCAAGGTCGGTGTTATCGGCGGGGATAAAATCAAGTACTCCGAATATCTGGAAGAGTACGATCGCGCAAAACAGCAGAACGGCGGTTCGGAAGGCGATGCACAGCAGGCGGACGCAATGTCGAATGCCGCATGGCAGATGTTGCTCACCAACCACGTAATGAAACCCGGATTCGAAAAGCTGGGTGTTACCGTTGGCGAGACGGAACGTTTGGGTCTCATTAGTGGCGATCATCATTCCGAAGCGCTTTATCGTGCTTTTGCTGATCCTCGCACAGGCACTTACGATGTCGCTGCTGTTGCGGAGTTCTTGGCGCGTGCCGAGACCGACGTGCAGGCTCAGGTGGCTTGGAGTAATTTGAATGAGCAGGTGTTGCTCGAACGCGAATTTACAAAGTACCTCGCTCTGCTCAAGGGCGGCGTCTATGTCAACAATCTTGAAGTAACGCAGGGTGTGGCTACTGCTAATAATAGCTACACGGGTCACTGGGCTGGTAGAAAATATGATACCGTGGCCGATTCTCTGCTTGATGTTTCGGAGTCGGAGATCCGTGCTTACTACGATAAACACAAACGCGCTTTCCGTCAGATACCCTCGCGCACGATCTCTTATGTGGTCTTCGACGTGAATGCTACGGAGGAGGATATGCAGGCAATCCAAAATACGGCCACTACGGTGGGCGAAGAGTTTGCAGCAGCAGCCGATGTGAAGGCATTTGTTCGCGGCAATCGCAACGGTCAGATCGACGATCGTTACATCTCGGCAGCACAGCTGCCCGCCGAGGAGGCGCAGGCTTTGCTGGCAGGAACGCAGTATGGTCCTGTGTTGAAGGACAATGCGTGGACTATGGCTCGTGTGGTGGATACCAAAATGGTCTCCGATACACTGGGCATTCGCCATATCGTGTTACCTTATGCGGAGGAGAAACGCGCAGATAGTTTGCTGATAGCATTGCGTGGCGGTGCCGATTTTGCACAAGCAGCACACCAATTCTCGGTTTACGGCGAGACCGCAGCCAATGGCGGCGAGGTGGGCGTGATGCCTTTCTCGGCGTTCACGGGCGAATTTGCTACGGCTTTGGCAGGTGCTAAGCAGGGCGACATTGTGAAGATTGTCTCTGGCGATGCGATTCAGTTGATGCAGGTTTATCGTGCTGACGCCCCTACGAAACATATGATTGTGGCAACAATTACCTATCCGATCGAGGCTTCGGAGAAGACCCGCAGCACCATTCACAATGCGGCTGGAACTTTCTCGGTCAGCGCCAAAGGATCTGTCGAAAAGTTCAACGAAGCAGCTTCGACTGCCGTTGTGACTCCTCGCGTCTCTTCGCTTGGTCAAGGCGAACGGGAGTTGCAGGGTCTGGAAGATTCTCGCGACTTGGTTCGTTGGGCGTATGGTGCTAAGGTGGGGGATCTTTCAGAGATCTTCGCTGTCGGTGGCAACTACGTGATTGCGACCATAACGGATATTGATGACGAAAAATATATGCCGATCAAACGCGCTACGGATCGTATCAAAATGAAGTTATTGCGTGACAAAAAATACGATTACATCGTCAAGAATGCTAAAGGTTCGAGCTTCTCCGAAATGACAGCAAGTCTCGATATGTCGGAAGGTGGTCAGTTTGATAGCTTGAAATACGCAGCATACTATATTCAGGGTCTGGGCGTTGAACCTCGCGTTGTGGCTGCTATTGCGACGACCAAGAAGAGTGGTGAGGTCTCGGCTCCTGTGAAGGGCGGTCTGGGTGTTTACCTCTTCCAAGTGGACAATATCGCCACAGAGCAGACACAAACTCCCGAAGCAGAGAAGGTGCGTGCGCAGGCTATGGCGGAGAGTATGATGCAGCAATATTCATTGCAAGCAATTCAGCAAATGGCTGAGGTAGAGGACTTGCGCGGCAAGTACTTCTAACGGCAGAGACGAAATAAAAGTTACAAGGCGGACACTTTGCGGTGTCCGCCTTTTTTGTTTGCTGACTATTTTTGTTTTGCACTTGATTTTCCTGCTGCAAAAAGTATAAATTGGTGAAAAAAAATCTATATTTGTAAGAGATACAGACAAAAACTATTCATCTAAAAACAACTAAAAACATGAAAAAATTATTTGCACTCTTATTTGTCGTCGCAATGTGTACCAGTTGTGGCGTTGTGAAGACCCCGCTGACGGGTATGGCTTATACCGATGTTAAAGATGGATTGGCAGTGACGAGCAATATTGGTTCGTCGAAGGTCGGTACGGCCGAGGCAAAGAGCTATGTGGGTTTGGTGGCATTGGGCGATGCAAGCATTCAGGCAGCAGCCAAGGATGCGGGTATCTCGCGCATTCACCACGTAGACTACCAGTCGAAATCATATGTGGGCGTCTATAACATTTACACGATCATCGTCTATGGTGAGTAAGTTCCGCTCCTTCATGTTGTTCTGCCTCTTGATGTTCAGCTCTGTGGCTTTGGGGCAGAACATCAAGGGGCATTACGTCTCGAAGAGCCAGCCTGACGGTACGATCTACCACACGATGCCTGTGACGTTGTTCGAAAACAACACTTCAGGCGATCTTGTCTTCGATCTGACCTACAAGCAGCACAGTGGACGGGTGACGCTGAATTTCACCTACGAAGTGGCGCAACCTCTCTCTGCTGATTCGGTGCGATTTGTGTCGGGGACGACCATTTTTTCAGGGGCGGTACAGAAGATGTATGTCGAACCCAATCAGAAGATGTGGAAGCATCGTTACTCACTCACAACGTCGATTCAACCACTCTATGTGTTTTTCAACGAGAAGGCTCTGCCTGAAGTGACGATTTATGCCGACGGAAAGGCATATGTCTATCGGGTAAAACGCGCTGCGTGGCGCAATTACGCCCCCGTGGGCTTCAAAATTTTCGAAATGATCCGCTTTAACGAAACTAATTAAGCACTATATAACTATGGATAATTTTATTTTTCAAAACCCCACGAAGCTGGTCTTCGGCAAGGGAATGATCTCCAAATTGGCAGAGTTGATACCTGCCGACAAACACATCTTGATCACTTTCGGTGGTGGCAGCGTGAAGCATAACGGTGTCTATGACGAGGTGGTGGCTGCCCTTGAGGGACGCGATTATATTGAATTTTGGGGCATCGAACCCAACCCTTCGATTGAGACACTGCGCGAGGCAATAGCTTTGGGTAAGGAGCATCATGTCGATTTTCTACTGGCTGTGGGAGGCGGATCGGTGATCGACGGCACGAAGCTTATCTCGGCAGGTCTGCGCTACGAAGGCGATGCGTGGGAGCTGGTCAAACGCGGCTCCGCAACCGACACCGTGCCGCTGGGTGCGGTGCTGACCTTGCCCGCTACGGGTTCGGAGATGAATAACGGCGCTGTGATTTCGCGTCATGAGACCAAAGAAAAATATGTGTTTTATAGCAATTATCCTTGTTTCTCGATCCTCGATCCTGAGAAAACGTTCACGTTACCCGACAAGCAAATCGCTGCTGGATTGGCAGATACGTTTGTTCACGTCATGGAACAGTACCTCACCACGCCCGATCAGTCGCGCGTGATGGATCGTTGGGCGGAGGGGCTGTTGCATACCGTGATCGAGATTGCGCCGAAGATTCGCGCCGACAAACACAATTACAACCTGATGTCTGACTTTATGCTTTCGGCAACCATGGGACTGAATGGCTTTGTGGCTCTGGGCGTTACGCAGGATTGGGCAACTCACATGATTGGTCACGAACTGACGGCACTGCATGGTTTGACCCACGGGGCAACCTTGGCTATTGTTTTCAATGGCACGCTGCGCACGTTGCGCGACCAGAAGCAGGCGAAGATTTTGCAATATGGCGCTCGCGTGTGGGGCATCACGGAGGGTTCGACGGCTGAACGTGTGGATCGTACGATTGCCGCTACCGAGACGTTCTTTCGCTCGTTGGGACTTTCGACGCACCTCTCGGAGGAGGGGATCGGCGAGCAGACGATTGCCGAGATCGAACGTCGTTTCAATGCTGCGGGCGTTGCCCACGGCGAGAATCACAATGTGACGGGCGCGGTGGCACGCCAGATTTTGGAGAGCTGCAAGTAACCGATTGATAGGCTTGCGGATCGCCGAAGGCGCACACCGTGAAATAGGCAGAATATCGGCTAAGCCAACAAAAACCCCGATGCACACCATGTGCATCGGGGTTTTTCGTAGGTATTTTGCAGACGAATTATTCGCCGAGCAGAATTTCGAGCATCTTAATGGCAGCTGTTGCGATCGGAGTACCGGGGCCGAAAATGGCAGCGGCACCGTCCTTGTAGAGCTGATCGTAGTCCTGTGCGGGGATCACACCACCCACGATGACGATGATGTCTTCGCGACCCAACTTCTTGAGTTCGGCAATGATCTGTGGCACAAGGGTCAAGTGACCAGCAGCGAGTGACGAAACGCCCACTACGTGAACGTCGTTCTCGACAGCCTGCTTGGCAGCCTCGGCGGGGGTTTGGAACAGCGGTCCCATGTCGACGTCGAAGCCGATGTCGGCGTAGCCCGTAGCTACCACCTTTGCACCACGGTCGTGACCGTCCTGACCCAACTTAGCGATCATGATACGCGGTTGACGACCCTCTTTCTTCGAGAATTTGGCAGCCAATTCTTTGGCGTGCGCAAAAGATTTATCGTTTTTCACTTCTGAACTATATACTCCTGAGATGGAACGGATAATTGCTTTGTAGCGACCTACGACCACTTCGCAAGCGTCGGAGATCTCACCCAGCGAGGCGCGAACCTTCGCAGCTTCGATCGCCAATTCGAGCAAGTTGCCCTTCTTGGTCTTCACACACTCGGTGATAGCAGCCAATGTTCTCTTCACAGCCGCCTCGTCGCGCGATGCGCGCATCTTGTTCAGACGCTCGATCTGGCTCAAACGAACCGCCGTGTTGTCCACAGCCAAGATGTCGATCGGAGCTTCCTTCTCCAAGCGGTACTCGTTCAGACCGATGATCTTCTCATTGCCTGAGTCGATACGTGCCTGCTTGCGAGCCGAAGCCTCCTCGATACGCATCTTCGGAATACCTGTCTCGATAGCTTTCGCCATGCCGCCCAGTTTCTCGACCTCCTCGATCAGTTTCCATGCTTTGTCAGCCAACTCTTGCGTCAGCGACTCCACGTAGTAGGAACCTGCCCAAGGGTCTACCTCGCGGCAGATGCTGGTCTCTTCCTGAATGTAGATCTGCGTGTTACGTGCAATACGAGCCGAGAAGTCGGTAGGCAGTGCAATCGCCTCGTCGAGGGCATTGGTGTGCAACGACTGGGTGTGACCCAGCGCAGCGCCCATTGCCTCAATGGCGGTACGAGCCACGTTGTTGAATGGATCTTGCTCGGTGAGCGACCAGCCAGAAGTCTGGCAGTGAGTACGCAGAGCGAGCGATTTGGGGTTCTTGGGTTCGAACTGTTTGACGATCTTAGCCCACAACATACGACCTGCACGCATCTTGGCGATCTCCATGAAGTGGTTCATGCCGATGGCCCAGAAGAAGGACAGACGGGGTGCGAAAGCATCGACCGACATACCTGCATTGACACCTGCACGCAGGTACTCCATGCCGTCGGCAAGGGTGTATGCCAACTCGATATCGTTCGTTGCGCCAGCCTCCTGCATATGGTAACCCGAGATAGAAATCGAGTTGAACTTAGGCATATTCTTCGAGGTGTACTCGAAAATATCGGCGATGATCTGCATCGAGAACGTCGGAGGATAGATATAGGTATTACGTACCATGAACTCCTTCAAGATATCGTTCTGGATCGTACCCGCCAACTGATCGAGGGTGCAGCCCTGCTCCAAACCTGTGACGATGTAGAACGCCAAGATGGGAAGCACAGCACCGTTCATGGTCATCGAAACCGACATTTTGTCGAGCGGAATGCCATTGAACAACACCTTCATATCCTCTACCGAGCAGATCGAGACGCCTGCCTTGCCCACGTCACCCACTACGCGCGGATGATCCGCATCGTAGCCACGGTGTGTAGCCAAGTCAAATGCCACTGACAGACCTTTCTGACCTGCGGCTAAGTTGCGGCGGTAGAAGGCGTTAGACTCTTCGGCAGTCGAGAAACCTGCATACTGACGCACCGTCCAAGGACGCATGACGTACATCGTCGAGTAGGGACCACGGAGGAATGGAGCGACACCTGCCGAGTAGTTCAGGTGTTCCATACCTGCCAGATCTTCAGCCGAGTAGCTTCCCTTCACAGGGATCTGTTCAGCTGTGAGCCACGGTTCAACTTGACCGCAACCCTTCGAGGCACAGCAGCTTTTCTGTGTGCCTTTTTCGTATGATAAATCTGAAAATTTTGCTCTCATAATTAAATTCCCATCTCTTTAAGGTAGAACTTAAGTGATTCGAGGACGTTGCTCTTCACATTCACGAAGTTTGCAATGCCCTTCGCCTCCAGCTCGGGAGCGCACGCGGGGGCGCCTGCAACCACGAGGATTGCCTTGCCTGCGAGCATCTCTTTGATCTTGGGTGCTGCCTCGGCGTAGTCGTCGTCGCTTGCGCAGACAACCACGATCTCGGCTTTGGCTGCCAGTGCAGCCTTCACACCCTCTTCGATCGTCTTGAAGAAGGTATTGTCAACGACTTTGATGCCTGCGCATGCGAAGAAGTTGCAAGCGAACTGCGCACGTGCGCGAGCCATGGTCAGGCTGCAACAGGTGAGCATGAACGCCTGGGGCGCTTTGCCACTGCGATCCACTTGCAGACGCATCTGCTCGAAAGCCATAGCGCCGCGATAGGGAAGCAGGGTGTTTTTGCCCGCTGCGGGACGCTGCATGACCTCTGCCTTGATTCCTTTGGCTGCGGTCTCGTTGAAGTTGGGATATTGGTTGGTGCCTAACAGTGTTTGGCGGCGTGTAGCGATTGCCTTGTCCTTGGCTGCTGCCGATACGTTCACACGCTCAACAATATAACCAGCCTCGTAAGCCTTGGTGTAGCCACCCTTGTTCTCGATTTCGAGGAAGAGTTTCCATGCCTCATCGGCAATTGACTGCGTCAGTGTCTCGATGTAGTACGAGCCACCTGCGGGGTCAACCACCTGATCGAAGTGAGCCTCGTGTTTGAGGACCAGCTCGACGTTGCGGGCGATGCGTTTCGCCAATTCGTTTGGATCTTCGTAGGGGGCGTCGAATGGAGTAACCTCCAGCGAGTGAACCCCTGCGATCGACGCCGACATAGCCTCGGTCGTGCCGCGGAGCATATTGGCATAGGGATCGTAGACGGTCTGGTTCCAGCTCGAAGTCACGGCATGCACGAACATTTTGGCTGCGCAATCCTTCTCAGGGTTGTAAGCCTTGACGATGTTCGCCCACAGCAGACGTGCTGCGCGGAACTTGGCGATCTCCAAGAAGTAGTTGGAGGTGACGCCCAGCGAGAAACGGATCTTGCGAGCCACTTGGTCGATCGGCAGACCTGCGTCGGTCAGACGAGCCAAGTAGTCGTTACCTGCGGCCAAGGTGAAGGCCAACTCCTCGACGATAGTCGAACCTGCGTTGCCAAAGAGATGTCCAGAGATGCTCACCACGCGGATGTGCTTGTACTCTGCCGTGCGCTGGATGAGCGCTGCGACTTTGTTCATGCACTCGCCACACAGTTCGCCCTTGCTGGTTAAACCTTTGACCAGCGGGTCGATGCAGAAGCAGATGTGTACATCTTCTTTTGCGATCTCCTCTTTCTCGATCTTAGCCAGCACGAGGGTTGCCAAGTCGGAAGTTTTAGGACCGCAGAAGGTGATCTCTACCGCCTTGATGCAGATTTCGTGCAGCAGCGCGTCCAGATCGGCTGCCGAGAAGCTCTCCGAGCCGATGCAGAAGCCGAGCGAATTAACGCCTGTTGCCAACAATTTCAGTGCCTCGGCGTTTGCAGCCTTGGGGCATTCGACCTTGATGGTCTGGTGTACGTGCCAACGATTGTGGGCGCGTGTGCCGCGAACGAACGGGAACTCTCCTGCTTGAGAGTCCATGAACTTGAGACCTTTGAGGTCTTCGGCACGATAGTAGGGACGGACGTTGAAACCTTCGCCCGTACGCCATACCAGTTTGCGCTCGTAGTCAGCACCTTTCAGGTCAGCTGTGATCACCTCTTCCCAACGCTCCGTGGTGACGGGCGGGAACTCAGTGAACAGCTTTTCACGTTTGGTATTTGCCATAACTATTTGAGATTAGTATAAGTGTTATTTCAAAATTTCATGTAAAGGTAGCAATTAAATAGGAGATAGTAAAATAAATCGTTAAGAAAATAACAATGTATCACTTTTCCGCACCTATTTGCGCCGTTCTCCTCTATCGGTTTACGATTGCGGGGAGTGCCGAGCCTTCCGAGGCGGCAGGTTCGCGCACGCCCAACAGACGCGCAAGGGTGGGGGCAACGGAGGTCATATCGACCGCTTCGTCCACGTTTTGGGGCTTTGTGCCGCAGCCATAGATGATCAGCGGCACGTCTGTGTCGTAGCCATACATCGAACCCGACGACGAACGTGTGCGCTCACGCTCCTCGATCCAGCCGGGCATGAGGTTGATGATCACATCGCCCGATCGGCGCGGGTAGAAGCTGTTTTGCATCTTGCGTGCATAGCCGCTGCCGAAGTAGCTCGTCCGCATGGCACTTGCCGAAAGGGCGTGCGACACGCCGCGAAATTGCATGATGAAGATCGCCGCCTCGTTCTGCACCTCGGCGAGGTTCAGTCCGCGCTCGTAGATCAAGTTGTGGTCGAGGTAGAGACACTTATCCTCGTATTCAAGCACCCAGTTTCCCACCCCATAGCGGACGTTGAGGAAGCTGTTGACGATCACCTCGAATTGGCGGATGTTGAAGCGATCGCACACCTCGCGTCCCGTGTCATAGGAGGGGCTTGTTCCGTGGTCGGAAGTCAAGACAACCAGCACGTTGCCTTCGCCAGCCTGCGCATCGAGAAAGGTGAGCAGATCTGCCAAATCTCTATCCAAACGGTAGTACATATCCTCCACCTCGACCGACTCAGGGCCATAGGCCTCGCTGATCGAGCGGGGCGCGTCGAGACAGATGTTTAGCAGATCGGGGGTTTTGTCAGCGCCCAATTTGTATTGAGTGACGAGTTGCTTTGCCAGCCACATCACGGCATTGTTGCCTGCGGGGGTGTAGTGCATACGGTCGATCTCTTTGTTGAGTTTGAGTGTCGAGGGACGTTTGGCGCGCTCTTCCTTTTTGCTCTGCGGTAGAAGGGTGATGTCGTGATGTTTCTTGTTGATATACTGCTCTTTATCGAGCATTGTACTCCACTCATCGTTCAGATACGAGAGGTTGAAACGCTCTTGGTTCGAGATTCGCAGCCAGACGGGCAGCTCTGCGTTGTACCACACCGAGGTCTCCCAGTTGCAGTGCATATTTTCCATCCAAAACGCCTGCCCCGCGCGCCCCGCCATGACCACCGCCGATTCGGGATCCATTGCCACGGTGGCGATGCGGCTCTCTGGCGAATCCAGTGTCAGCGCCTCGCCAAGGGTGGGGGCTATCAGGTTGCGTGGCGAGATGCCGCCTTTGGTTCGTATCAGGTCAATGGGTTCATTTTCAACGTAATCGCGCCAGTGGGTGGCGATTACACCATGGGTCGAGGGGAGCGCACCTGTGGTGAGCGTGGCGAGTGATACGGGGGTTGTGGTCTGCTGATAGTCGTAGCGGCAATCGGTAAATACCGTTCCCCCGTCGCGCAGACGCAAAAAACCTCCGCTGCCAAAGTTGGCGGCGTAGCGGTTGATGTCATCGGCGCGCATCGAGCTGACGACGATCTGTACCACCAAGCGCGGTGCCTGCGGTGGCGTCTTCGGCTGAATCTTGGGCGCGAGCTGCTGTGTCGGCGCGTGTTGAGGTTCTTCTGGTTGAGGCTGTTGGGGTTGTTCTTGAGCTTGAGTGGTCGTGCAAAGGAGTAGCGCGGCTATGGCAAAACAAAATATTTTGGTCATTCTATGCGATTTTGAGCCGCAAATTTACACTTTTTATTTTGAATTTTGCTCGAAATAACTCCGTTCTTCGGTGAAATTTATTTGGGGAAGGGCGTCGATCTGTGCCAACTGTTGGCGGCAGAAGGTGCGAAAGGCATTGCTTGTGGGGTGTTGAGGACGATGTGCGGCAGCGGTAACGATTTGAGCGACAAGAGGTATGAGGCGCTGCGCTTCGTCGGTGAGGACGGTGCGGGCAAACTGCTCCCAAATGTACGCTACGGCTTGTGGGGCAGGATGTACCAGATCGTCGGCATAGAAGCGATAGTCGCGCAGGTCGTCGTTCATGATTTCGTAGGAGGGGAAGTAGCGCACGTGTGGAAAGCGCTCCGCAAGCTCGGCAGCGGCAAGACGCAATGTAGCTTTGCTCAGGGCGTTATCCTCCAATCCGTCACCGATGTGCCGCACGGGGCTGACCGTCAGAATCACCTGCCGATCGGCAAGCGTATCGGCAAAAAGAGAGGCGAAGGTTGCGACAATTTCTGCCACCGTAAGGCGGCGACGCGTGAACTCCGCGGCGGGGTGGTGGTGGCAGTTGGCAACCACTTGCCCTTCATACTCATAGACCCATGCTGTGCCGAAGGTGAGCAGCAAACGGTCGGCGTGGCGGAGGGCTTCGACGCCTGCTGTGCGTGCAGCGTTCATCGTCGTGAGCGCATGGTCGGGGCTGAGTGCTGAGAACGATCCGTGAAAGTCGAAGTGATGCCAGATGCCCTCTGTTTCATGTAGTTCGTCGCGTTGTACGGGGGTGTCGGCGGTGAAATGGCGGAGGGCGCAGGCGATGGACAAAGGGTTGAAAAGCACCCCTGTTGGGTTGGTCGTGCAGTTGAAGTGGAGCTGGCGCAGGCGCGCGGTCATCTGCTCGGCGAAGCACGAGCCGAGGGCAAAGAGGTGGTTCGTGTAGCCGATGCGTGCGTCGGGCGTGTAGGGCGCAATTTGGATTTCTGTGCGAAATTTCATGCAACAAAAATAGGTAAAAATTGCGAATTGTGGCTATCTTTGTTCCATGATTCGAAAGGCAAATTGCAAGATTAACATCGGGCTGGACGTCGTGCGGCGGCGCGAGGACGGTTATCACGAACTGGCAACGGTGATGATGCCCGTGGTGGGGTTGTACGACGAGGTGGAGGTGGTGCGCGCTGCGGAGGTGTCGTTCCGCTCGCTGGGTATCGCGATCGACTGTCCCGACGAGCAGAACCTTTGTCTGCGTGCTGTGCGCTTGATGCAGGCACGTTATGGTATTGGCGGCGTGTCTGTTACGCTTCGTAAATGCGTGCCTTTTGGCGCGGGCTTGGGGGGTGGATCGTCCGATGCCACAGCGGTAATTATGGCGGTGAATGCACTTTTCGAGCTACATTTGCCCGAGTCGGAATTGATTGCCTGCGCAGCTACGCTGGGCAGCGACACGGCTTTCTTTGTGCGCAATACGCCGCAACTCTGCACGGGACGCGGGGAGGTGATGACCCCCTTTGCGTTGGACCTCGCGGGGCGGACGTTGGTGCTGGTGAAGCCCGCCGAGGGTGTCTCGACGCGCGAGGCGTATGCGGGTGTGGTGCCGCAAATGCCCACCATTCCGCTTGCCGAGCGACTGCGGCAGCCGCTAACAAGGTGGCAGGAGTGCGTGAAAAATGATTTTGAATCTTCGGTTTTTGCAGCGCATCCGCGCATTGGCGTGCTGAAACAGGCGTTGCAGCGTGCGGGGGCGCTCTATGCCTCGATGTCGGGCAGCGGCTCGGCGATTTACGGCATC
>JAVXFC010000017.1:0-22373 GCA_036658095.1 Alistipes sp.
GTCTTTGGTTGGCCCAACGACAAAGTCACTCGCATAGTAAAGTAACTAAAGTGCTGTTGTTCGGAGGAGTAGTTTGATATTTCACCTCCCGCGCACAATACGCTAAATATACTTCACCCTCTCTCAAGGTTGCACACGCCCCGCGGCGCTGTGCAACCTTTTTTTCGATATTAGAAAGGGCATTGGTCTACTCTTTGATTTTGAAATTTGAAATTTATTTGGCTGTTTTATGAAAATAATGTAACTTTGACAAAATGAATCAACGTAGACAAACACACATGAGTGATCCAAAAGTCGATAAGCGTCTGTTATTTCCCGTCTTAACAGGCTTTTTTATCATGGGATTTTGCGATATCGTCGCACCAATCTCAGGACGCATAGCCACTGAATTTCCAACCTCAGCGCAAAATGTGGTGAATTTCTTGCCAACCATGGTTTTTTTGTGGTTTCTGCTCCTCTCCACCCCCATGGCGGCTCTGATGAACCGCATCGGACGCAAATCAACCGCCCTGATTGGCTACACCTTCACCGTGGTCGGACTACTCGTCCCCTACACCGCGGGCGTCGATTGTGACTTGGTATGGTATTTCATTGGTTTCGGATTATTGGGCATCGGAAACACAGCTATTCAAGTGGCAATCAACCCTTTGTTGGCGACCATTGTGCCAACAAAGCGCATGACCAGCTACCTGACCGTGGGTCAGATTTTTCGCAATATGTCGTTATTACTGTTTGCCCCGATTGTCACGATGCTGGTGGCGGCGGTCGGCTCGTGGCGACTGCTGCTGCCCCTCTACGCCTTGCTGACCATTGCAGGTGGCGTGTGGTTGCAGCTCACCACGGTGCAGGAACCCGCCCGACGCACTGGCTCGGTGGGCATGGCGGCGTGCTTCGCGCTGCTGAAAAATCCGACCGTTGCCCTCTGCGCCTTTGGCGTGGCGGCGTTCATCGCCTCCGACGTGGGCATCGGCTTTCTCTCGTCGCGACTGCTCGATAACCCCGATTCAATCCTCACCTCCACGGGCTTCTACGCCTGCCGCATTATCGGCACGCTGATCGGTGCGTGGATATTGATGCGAATATCAGATGTGCGCTACCTGCGCTGGAATATGTGCGGAGCGCTGCTGCTTTGTCTGTTACTACTCGCTGCGCGCAGCGATGCCGCGGTCTATGCTCTGATCGGACTGCTGGGTTTTGCCATGGCGTGCGTCTTTGCAACCTTCTTTGCCGTGGCGACCAAGAGCGCCCCCTCGCAGGCAAATGAGGTGGCTGGATTGATGATTATGATGATCTCGGCAGGTGCCATTTCGGGTCCCGCCATTGGGGCAATCATCCGCGCCACGGGGGCGGTACACTACGGCTTGATCTATGTCATAGCGTGCCTCTGCTACCTCGTGTGGGCTTCGTTCAAATTAAAAATAGATAAAAAGAATGCGTAAATTAATCTTGGTGGTGGTGCTGGCACTCGCCACAACAACGGGTGCTTCGGCACAAAAATTATTGGAATACGGACTCACGGCGGGCATCAACATCCCCGACTACTCCACATCGACCTCCAACTCCGACATCAGCAATAAACTGGGCTGGCAGGGCGGTCTGGTGATCCGCATCCACACCCCGGTGGTGACCATTCAACCAGAGCTGCTCTTCGTGCATCAATCCATGAATGTGCGCTGGGAAAATGATCAAGTGCGCGTGAAGTCCAACTCGCTCAATATGCCCGTGTTGGCATCGTTCACGCTGCTGAAGATCCTGCACCTCAACGCAGGCCCCGTCTTCTCGCTCACGAACAGCTGCAAATACAAGTTCGACGGTCAGAAGTACGATTTCGGACGGCTGCAACCGACCATTGGCTATGCAATCGGTGCGGCGGTGCAGATTCAGCACTTTCTGGTCGATGCCCGCTTCAACGGACAGTTCAAGAACAAGCAGAGCGTCAACGAACACGGCATCGACGTGGACGTGAAGTCATACTCGGTCGCCCTGAGCGTCGGTTATCTGTTTTAGGCGATGACTGGCGCTGTGGGTAAAGAGATCGTGGTCGAGGGGGTTGATCCGCGCGAATTGTACGGAGCGCAGGATGTCTACCTCGAACAGATCAAAGAGTTGCATCCCCAACTGAAGATCATTGCGCGCGGCTCATCGCTCAAGGTGCTTGGCTCGGCAGAGGAGACCGAGCGATTTGAGCGCCACGTGAACGGGTTGGTGGCATACTATATTAAATACGGACACATCTCGGCAGAGGTGATCGGGCAGGCATTTGCGGGCAACAGCATCGCACAGCACGACGCCCCTGTGGATAAAGATGTGATCGTCTACGGCAACAACGGCGCGATCATCCGCGCCCGCACCGTGAACCAACAACGGTTGGTCAAGTTGTACGAGAAAAACGACCTGCTCTTCGCCGTCGGACCTGCGGGTTCGGGCAAGACCTACACCGCCATAGCACTGGCGGTGCGCGCGCTCAAAGAGAAAGAGGTGCGCCGCATCATCCTCACCCGCCCAGCGGTCGAGGCAGGCGAAAAATTAGGCTTCCTGCCGGGCGACATGAAGGAGAAGTTAGATCCCTATCTGCAACCACTCTACGACGCACTGAACGACATGATCCCACCCGCAAAACTCGAAAAATTTGCGGAGGACGGCACGGTGCAGATCGCACCCCTTGCCTACATGCGCGGGCGCACGCTCGACAACGCCTTCGTGATCTTGGACGAGGCGCAGAACACCACCCTATCGCAGATCAAAATGTTCCTCACGCGCATGGGACGCAACGCCAAATTCATCGTCACGGGCGACGTGACGCAGATCGACCTACCCAATAGAAACGACAGCGGACTGACCCGTGTGATGGATATTCTGCACGGGGTGGAGGGGATCGGCGTGGTCGAATTCGACAAGCGCGATATTGTGCGGCACCCACTGGTCAAGCAGATCGTCGAGGCGTTTGACCGCCGCGCAGAGTTAGAAAATTCATTACAACAAAAACCTATAAATCATTAAAACTATCATGGATAAGAATTTAGCAGCATTGAAACCCGCCTTGGTCTGGAAACATTTTGCCCAGATCGTTAACATCCCCCGCCCCTCGTACCACGAGGAGAAGATCCGCAAGTACATCCTCGACTTCGCAAAGGCGCAAGGTCTGGAGTGCAAAGAAGATGCGGCTCACAATGTTTATGTACGCAAACCTGCCACCAAAGGCATGGAAGACCGCAAAGGGGTGATTATCCAAGCCCACCTCGACATGGTTCCGCAGAAAAATAACGACAAGAAATTCGACTTCACCAAAGATCCGATCGAGGCATACGTCGACGGCGCTTGGGTGACAGCCAACGGCACCACACTCGGTGCCGACAACGGCATCGGTGCCGCTGCGATCCTCGCCGTTTTGGAGGACAACACGCTGGAACATGGCCCCGTAGAGGCACTTTTCACCGCCACCGAGGAGACGGGCATGGACGGCGCCAATGGCTTGAAAAAAGGGTTGCTCCACGGCGATATCCTGCTGAACCTCGACTCGGAGACCGAGGGCGAGTTGTACGTAGGTTGTGCGGGCGGCTTGGATGCCAACATCACCTTCAAATATGCCGCCGAGGCTGCGCCCGCGCGCAACTGGACGGCTGCCAAATTGACCATCAAAGGTCTCAAAGGCGGTCACTCTGGCATCCAAATCGTTTGCCAGCGCGCCAATGCCAACAAGCTGATGTTCCGCTTCTTGCGCATGGCAAGCAAGTCCTACGACGTGCTGCTCAGCTCGATCGACGGCGGCGGTCTGCGCAATGCTATTCCGCGCGAAGCCGAAGCGGTGGTGCTGGTCAAAACCAAAGATTTCGAACAGTTCACAAAGGAGGTAAAAGCCTACGAAAAGAGCATAAAAGCTGAATTTGCAGGCATCGAAGAGAGCATCTCGATCAAGGCAAAAGAGTGCGAAGCACCCAAAGAGATCATCGCGCGCGAGGTGGCTGAGAAGCTGACCAAGGCAATCATCGGTTGCCCGAACGGCGTGCAGCAGATGTCGCAGTCGATGCCCGGTTTGGTGCAGACCTCGACCAACTTGGCACGCGTCATCTCGGACGGCAAGAGCATCAAATTGCAATGCCTGCTCCGCAGCTCGGTCAACAGCGAGAAAGAGGCGCTGGGCGAAGCTATGTCGGCAGTTTTCGAGTTGGCAGATGCCAAAGTGCAGCTCTCGGGCAGCTACGACGGCTGGAACCCGAACATGGAATCGCCAATTTTGAAGGCCATGACCGACTCTTACAAAGCACTTTACGGCAAGACACCGCTCATCACGGCGATCCACGCAGGTTTGGAGTGCGGCATCATCGGCAGCAACTACCCCAAGCTCGATATGATTTCGTTCGGACCTACGATCTGCTACCCCCACTCGCCCGACGAGAAGGTGGAGATCGCTTCGGTGGCGAAATTCTACGAATTTTTGGTTCACACACTGAAAAACACACCGAAGAAATAAGTGGAAGCGGGAACACAGG
The DNA here is from genome assembly GCA_036658095.1 of Alistipes sp. Classification (GTDB taxonomy): domain Bacteria; phylum Bacteroidota; class Bacteroidia; order Bacteroidales; family Rikenellaceae; genus Alistipes. The sequence continues at coordinate 4,491 of JAVXFC010000017.1, forward strand.
ATGTAAAATGGTTTGTGGTCGTGAACCCCGTCGCCGGAGGCGGTCGGGGTCTCGATCACTTTCCGTTGATCTCCAAGCTATTGCGTGACGAACACGTCCTCTGTGAACCCGTCTTCACCGAGCATAAATTTCATGCCACCGAGCTGACCGTTTCCGCCGTCAAAGCGGGCTACCGACACATCATTGTGGTGGGTGGCGACGGCACGCTGCACGAGGTGGTCAACGGTCTGTTCATCCAACAGGAGGTCGCACCCACCGAGGTGCTGCTGGCTGTGGTGGCGGTGGGTACGGGGAACGACTGGGTGCGCACGTTTGGCATTCCAAATCGCTATCAGGATGCTATCCAAGCCATTAAGGAGCAACATTCGTTCCTTCAGGATGTGGGCGTCATCTCCTACGAGGAGTCGCACTATCGCCAAAGTCGCTACATGGCCAACGTGGCAGGTGCGGGCTTCGACGCGGCGGTGAATCGACTTTTCACCCACCTGCAAAAGAAGGGACGCAAGGGGCGCTGGCTCTACGCATGGAGTATGCTGCGGGCATTTTTCAGCTACAAATCAACGGGCATGAAGGTGTGGGTGGACGATCGTCTGGTCTACAACAACCTGCTGCTGAGCGTGGCTATCGGCATCTGCAAGTACAACGGCGGAGGTATGCAACAGCTGCCCGATGCGGTGGCTGACGACGGAATGTTCGATATGTCGCTCGTCCGCCCTATCCACATCTGGCACGTGCTGTTCCGCTCGCGCTACCTCTTCAATGGCGGAATCTATCGCATTCGCCACGTATTGAAGGAGCGCGGCAGCCGCATCCGCATCGAGTCGTCGCCCGAAGTTTCGGTGGAGGTCGACGGTGAGCTGTTGGGTGAGTCGCCCTTGGAGTTTTCGATTCTCCACCGCGCCATTCGCATCGTGGTATCGAAGCAATTTCTCGAACAGTAGTACCCACACAGAACGACAAAAAAAAAGCAGGACGTCATTGTCCTGCTTTTGTCTTCTGCATAGCAAACCTTAGAAGCTGTTTTTTAGTTGACCACCGTCTCTTCCACCTGCACCTCGGTCACCACCCAGTTGAAGAGGTTGTTCGCACACGCCGACTGCATCTGCGCGATCTGCGACACGTTGGTCGTGTCGGCCAAAATAGCATTGAAGAACTGTCCCATGGTCGCATAAGCGGCGCTCACCTTCGAGGCAAAACAGGTGTAGAATGCCTTTCGCTGCGCATGATCCAATCCCGCGGGCAGCACACCCGCACCCACCAGCGAGGCATAGGGATAGATGTGTCGCATATTGGCGGCGTCGGCATTCAGCTCCTGAACGATCGACGAGACCACGATCATGTCGATCGAGTCGCCCACAGCAGGCAAGGCAACAAACTCGGTATAAGATGGGTAAGCGGTCTCGGCCGCCACAGCTACGTTGTTGGCAAAGAGGACAAACTCGGCATCGTTGAGATCTTCGAGGTAGGCCATTTGTCGGTAATTTTGCAGGGCGGTACGCATCGACTGACGCTGCTTTTGATCCCACGCTTTGAGCTGCGTGCAGCCCACAAATCCTGCGGTAAAGAGTGCCAGAACAGGCAGACAAAGGAGAATTTTTTTCATTTTTTCTTTGATTTTGGTTGAACTGACCATGGAGTTACAATTCGTATGCCAATTTTTAATTTGCAAAATTTTGTCGAAAAAACGAGATTAATTCCCGAATATTTCTATATTTGTAAAAAGATTCCGATAAAAATGATCTCACTGTTCGCCAACATAAGCATTGCACTTCCACTCGAAGATCCGATTCTGAAGTTTATGCTCATCATGGCAATCGTTCTCGCCGCACCGCTGCTCCTCAACAAGCTGCGGATACCCTACCTTTTGGGGTTAATCATCGCGGGGGCGGTGATCGGTCCTCACGGACTGAACCTCGTCTTGCGCGACAGCAGCATCATCCTCTCAGGCACGGCGGGACTGCTCTACATCATGTTCCTTTCGGGACTCGAAATGGATATGTCCGACTTCCGCCACAACAGCTGGCGCAGCCTGATCTTCGGACTCTACACCTTCTCGATCCCGATGTGCTTCGGCATCTTGGCGGGCTACTACATCCTCGGATTTTCGATCAACTCGTCCATTCTTCTCGCAGGACTTTTCGCCTCGCAAACCCTGATCGCCTACCCTATTATCAGCAAGTTAGGCATCACGCGCGACAAGGCAGTCACCATTGCCGTGGGCGGCACGATCATCACCGATATGCTGGCGCTGCTGGTACTGACGATCGTCGTGGGGCGGGTTTCGGGCGAGACCGATCAAGCCTTTTGGTACCACTTAGCCTTCTCGGTGGTGGGCTGCGTAGCCTCGATCCTGCTGCTTTTTCCGCTCGTTGCCCGCTGGTTCTTCAAACGGTGTAGCGACAACGTATCGCAATATGTCTTCGTGCTGGTGATGCTCTTTCTGGGCGCCTACCTCGCGAAAATTGTCGGTCTGGAGCCGATCATCGGCGCCTTCTTGGCGGGCTTGGCACTCAACCCACTCATCCCCCGCACCTCGCCACTGATGAACCGCATCGAATTTGTCGGCAACGCCATTTTCATCCCCTTCTTCCTGATCGGCGTGGGAATGCTGATCGACTACCGCGTATTTTTCGAACAATGGCAGACCATCGAGGTGGGCGCCGTGATGATCGTCTTGGTCACCATAGCCAAGTACATCGCCGCCGTGCTGACACAAAAGACCTTCCACCTCTCGCGCGACCAGCGCACCGTAATCTTCGGACTCAGCAGCGCCCATGTGGCTGCCACACTGGCTGCGGTCATGGTGGGCTACAACCTTATCTTAGGCTATACGCCCGAAGGCGAGCCGATTCGTCTGCTCAACGAGAGCGTCCTCAATGGCACGATCCTGATGATCCTCGCCACCTGCACGATCGCCACCTTCGCCGCGCAGCATGGGGCGCACAACATCGCCATGAACACCACGCAGCACGACGACGACGAGCAACCCACCGAGGAGCATATCCTGCTCCCCGTCTCGAACGAGACAACGGTCAATGAATTGGTGAGCTTCAGCACCGCACTCAAGGCGGACAAGGATCACAACCTCTACGCGCTTCACGCGGTGGACAACAAGCTCAATGATCCGAACGTACACAAACGCGCGCATAAGATTCTGGACGCCGCTGCCACAGCCGCCGCCGCCACCGACACCTATATGCACACACTCCTGCGCTACGATGTGAACAACATCAACGCGATCATCAGCGTGGTGCGCGAGCAACACATCTCGGATATTGTCATGGCAATCTACCCCGAACGCGCCGACGTGACCCCCATACCGGGTAGGACGATCCTCGAAGTGGTCGGACAGGGCAACGTCACCACCTTCGCCTACCACTCGGCGCAACCACTGGCAACCGTCAAGCGACACATCGTCTTCGTGCCTCGCAATGCCGAAAAAGAGGCGGGCTTCCAGCAGTGGCTGCGTCGCCTGCGCAACATCATCCGCAACACGGGTGCGAAAATATGCATCTACGCCGTCGAGGCAACCATCCCCTACCTGCACCCCAGCCGCGGCAAACACGCCGCATGGGCCGAGTTTATCGTGTGGAACAACTGGGAGGAGCTACCCGAACTGCTCGCCAAGACCAAACGCGACGACTGCTTGTGGTTCGTCATGAGCCGCCGCGACCGCCTCTCGTACAACCCTGCCATGAGCCGCCTGCCCGCACAGTTGGAATCATACCTCGAAACCAACAGCTTCGTGCTGCTCTTCCCCGTGCAGGCGGGTGATACCGAGAGCCGCTACTTGTCTTAAGTTCAAGGTTTTTTACGCTAATCTGCGCGAAAAGTTGGTCACGTCGCAGATTTGCACTATCTTTGCACGGAAATAACAAAAAAAAATTATGAGTCTTGTAGCAATCGTAGGACGCCCTAATGTGGGCAAAAGCACGCTATTCAACCGTTTAGTTGGACGACGTCAGGCCATTGTGGACGCCACGGCCGGCACTACACGCGACCGCCACTACGGCAAGACCGACTGGAACGGCAAAGAATTTTCGGTGATCGACACAGGCGGCTACGTGGTCAACTCGGACGATGTGTTCGAAGAAGATATTCGCCGTCAGGTGATGTTGGCGATCGAAGAGGCCGATGTCATCCTCTTTTTGGTCGAGGTGGCTACGGGCATCACCGATCTGGATATGATGATGGCGGATATCATGCGCCGCACCACGAAAAAAGTGCTGCTCGTCTGCAATAAGGTCGACAACAGCAACCAAATATACTCCTCACACGAATTTTATTCGCTCGGTCTGGGCGATCCTTTCTGCATCAGCTCGATGAGCGGAAGCGGAACAGGTGACTTGATGGACGCTATCATGGCGGCACTGCCCGACGACACGCAGAGCTTCATGGAGGACGACCTGCCTCACATCACCATTGTCGGACGCCCGAATGTCGGCAAATCGTCGCTCACAAACGCCCTGTTGGACGAGGAACGCAACATCGTGACCCCAATCGCAGGCACCACGCGCGACTCGATACACACCCGATACAACAAATTCGGCATGGACTTCTACTTGGTCGACACGGCGGGTATGCGTAAAAAAAGCGCCACCATGGAGGATCTCGAATTCTACTCCGTGATGCGTTCCATTCGCGCAATCGAGGAGTCGGACGTCTGCGTGCTGATGCTCGATGCACAACAAGGTCTCGAATCGCAGGATCTCAATATCCATAACCTGATCGTCCGCAACCGCAAAGGCTGCGTGATTGTGGTCAACAAATGGGATCTGGTTGAGAAAGATAGCAACACCATGAAGGGGTGGAAAGAGGCACTGGAACGCAAGTTAGCCCCCTTCAACGACATTCCGATCATCTTCACCTCGGTGATCAACAAACAACGCATTTTGGACGTTCTGCAAACCGCAATCCGCGTCTATCAATCGCGCAAACGTCGCGTCTCGACCTCCGATCTGAACGAATATTTCCAGCCGATCATCGAGAACTGGCCACCCCCCGCAACCAAGGGCAAGTACATCAAGATCAAGTATGTAACCCAACTCCCAACCCCCACGCCGCAGTTTGCATTCTTTGTCAACCTGCCGCAATATATTCGCGATCCGTACCGCCGTTTCCTCGAGAACAAGCTCCGCGAAAATTGGGATTTTTCGGGCGTTCCCGTTCAAATCTACTTCCGACCAAAATCGTAATGCTCACACGATATAACGCAACTCCTCCCTTCTCCGAAGGGGGGAGTTTTTGTTTCGACTGCCCAGCCTATTTTGTTTTTCACGGCGCGACAATACCCCATGAACGCTGAGATTTGAGCATAAAAACGACGTTTATTGATCGTTCAAAGCCGCATTATCAGTTTTTTCTATACATATATCAATAATATCAATTTGCATTATCCAAAAACTTCTGCTACATTTGCTGATAGAAAAGAGAACAAGCTCCTCGCCTGTTCATAAAATAGAAACCCATATGAAAAAACAACAATTAACATCAGAGAATGGTCGCCCCATCGCCGACAACCAAAACATTCAGACAGCAGGTGTTCGAGGTCCTGTCACATTGCAAGATCCGTGGTTTCTCGAAAAATTAGCGCACTTTGATCGCGAAGTGATCCCCGAGCGCCGTATGCACGCCAAGGGATCGGGCGCTTTCGGCACCTTCACGGTGACGAACGACATCACCAAGTACACGCGCGCCTCGATTTTTGCCGAGGTGGGTAAAAAAACAGAGTGCTTCGTGCGCTTCTCGACCGTCGCTGGTGAACGCGGCGCAGCCGATGCCGAACGCGATATTCGTGGCTTCGCCATGAAGTTTTACACCGACGCTGGTAACTGGGACTTGGTGGGTAACAATACCCCCGTTTTCTTCCTGCGCGACCCGATGAAATTCCCCGACCTGAACCACGCCGTGAAACGTGACCCGAAGACCAATATGCGCAGTGCAAACAACAACTGGGACTTTTGGACCTTGTTACCTGAGGCTTTGCACCAAGTGACGATCACGATGAGCCCGCGCGGTATTCCGTTGTCATACAGAAATATGCACGGTTTCGGAAGCCACACTTACAGCTTCTACGACAAGGACAACAAGCGCACATGGGTGAAATTCCACCTGCAAACCATGCAGGGAATCAAAAACCTGACCGACGCCGAGGCTGCGGCACTCGTGGCGAACGACCGCGAATCGCACCAGCGAGACCTGTTCAATGCCATCGAGCGTGGCGACTTTCCACGTTGGAAAATGCAGGTGCAGCTGATGACCGAAGAGCAGGCTAAAACCTACAAGATCAACCCCTTCGACCTGACGAAAGTGTGGTATCACAAAGATTTTCCGCTGCACGACGTGGGTATCATGGAGTTGAATCGTAATCCCGAGAACTACTTTGCCGACGTGGAGCAATCCGCCTTCAACCCCATGAACGTGGTAGAGGGTATTGGTTTCTCGCCCGACAAAATGTTGCAGGGACGTCTGTTCTCCTACGGCGATGCGCACCGCTACCGTTTAGGCGTCAACCACAACTTGATTCCGGTGAACAAACCCCGCTGCCCATTCCATGCTTTCCATCGCGATGGTCAGATGCGCACAGACGATAATTACGGAGCAGCAAAAGGCTACGAACCAAATAGTTACAGCGAGTGGCAAGATGCTCCCGAACTCAAAGAACCACCACTGGCTTCGATGGGTGACGTCTACAACTACGACGAGCGCGCCTACGACAACGACTACTACACACAGCCGGGACTGTTGTTCCGTCTGATGCCAGCTGCTGAGCAGCAGGTGCTGTTCGAGAACACTGCGCGCGCCATGGGTGATGCCGAACTTTTCATCAAACAGCGCCACATACGCAACTGCTCGAAGGCAGATGTTGCCTACGGCAAGGGTGTGGCTAAGGCACTGGGTATCAACTACGAAGAGGCTTTGAAAGCCGAAGATCCTGCACATCCTTCGTGGGCATAATGCAATGATGCGACGATCTCACACGGTGAGGTGAATAGAAAAATCCTGTCTGAAAGTACTTTCAGACAGGATTTTTTGTTCGATCGCCCCGCTACCAACTCAAAGATCGTCGAGGAGTGGGACGGGGAATTTAGCTCGGTGAGTTGCCGCCACCTTGAGGTGCGCCGCCCTGCGGTTTCGAGCCGCCACCGCCACGGTTTCCACCGCGATTGTGACGTCGATCTTTCGATCCGCGGTTCCCTTCACCGCGACCTTCGCCCCGATTGCCGCCGTTGCCGCTGCGACCTGCACCGCCGCGGTTACCACCGCGACCACCGCCACTGCCGCCACGACCAAACCGTCCTACGTTGACCGCGGGGTTGTAGACGGGACCTTTGCCCACCGCCTCTGGCAGCTCGCGTTTGCGAATATCTTTCTCGATAAACTTCTCGATAGCGTGAAATTTACCCTGCTCCTCCTCGTTGACGAAGGTCACAGCAGCCCCCGATGCGGCAGCACGCGCCGTGCGCCCGATGCGGTGGATGTAATCCTCAGGGTCATGTGGCACATCGTAGTTGACAATCAGACCAATATCCTCGATGTCGATGCCGCGCGCCACGATGTCCGTAGCCACCAAAATAGCAATTTTGCCATTTTTGAAGTCGAGCATCACCTCCTCACGTTGCGCCTGCTCCAGATCGGAGTGCATGGCTGCCACGTCCAATTTCATGCGTTTGAGTGTGTGAGCCAACTCCTTGACTTTCAGCTTCGACGAAGAGAAAATAATGGTTTTCGACTCTGTTGGCTCGCTGAACATATCACGAATAATGCCCAGTTTCTGCTCTTCACGGCAGATATACGCCGACTGGTCGATCGCCTCGTTAGGCTTCGAAATGGCGATGTTAACCTCCACGGGATTGTGCAAAATAGTCTTGGCAAGCTCCCGAATTTTCGGGGGCAGCGTCGCCGAGAACATGATCGTTTGCAGATCCTTAGGCATATAGGAGGCAATCTTCATGATGTCCTCGCTAAAGCCCATGTCGAGCATACGATCTGCCTCATCCAGAATCAGATACTTGACGTGCGAAAGGTCGATGCTACTATTTTGAAGGTGCGAAATCATGCGTCCCGGAGTGGCAATCACCACATCGGAACCCATTTGTAAACCCCGCTTCTGCACGTCCCAGCCCTTGCCGTCGCCACCGCCGTAGACCACCGTCGTCGAGACGGGCAGGTAGTAGGAGAAGCCTTGGAATTGCTGGTCGATTTGCTGCGCCAGCTCTCGCGTGGGGACGATGATGAGCGACTTGACCACATTGTCGTCGTTGCCCTCAAGCAGGAGGTTGTTGAGCAGCGGCAAAGTGTACGCCGCAGTCTTGCCCGTACCCGTCTGGGCGCATCCGATCATGTCGCGCCCCTCAAGGATCACGGGAATCGTATGCTCCTGCACGGGGGTCATCTCATAAAAGTGCATATCTTCCAGACCATCGAGGATCTCATCCTCCAGATCTAATTCATCAAATCTCATAGTGTCATTTATAATTAAATTACTTCGCCCATCAGCGTGCCGGGCGTGCAGTCGACAATGCGCACCCGCACGTAGTCGCCCACGTGGTGCGTGCCGCAGTCGAAGACCACGACTTTGTTTTGCGATGTGCGTCCCGAAAATTGCTCGGCATGTTTCTTCGATTGCCCCTCGATCAGCACCTCAAATTCGCCGCCCACATCGCGGCGGTTGCTTGCCTGTGACAATTTGCCTTGCAGGGCGATGATCTCCGCCAACCGCGCCGTCTTGACCTCTTCGGGTATATCGTCGGGCATATGACGCTGGGCAAAAGTACCCGGACGCTCGGAATATTTGAACATATAGGCGGCTTGATAGCCCACCTCACGCATCAACGACAAAGTTTGTTCATGCTCCTCGCGCGTCTCACCCGCGAAGCCCGCAATCAGGTCGGTGGTGATGCCACAATCGGGCATCCGCTGGCGGATTGCCGCAATACGTCCCAAATACCACGCACGGTCGTACTTACGATTCATGCGCAGCAGCATCGCCGACGAACCCGACTGCGCAGGCAGGTGGACGCTGCGGCAGATGTTGGGCGTAGCCGCCATGACATCGAGCAGACGATCGCTCATATCTTTGGGGTGTGAAGTGGAAAAGCGCACGCGCAGCAAAGGCGAAATAGCCGCCACACGGCACATCAGTTCGGGGAAATCGACCCTCTCCGATTGGTATGAATTGACATTTTGACCCAACAACGTCACCTCTCGATAGCCGTTTTCGAAGAGGCTTTTCGCCTCATCGACAATGGTTTGCGGATCGCGACTGCGCTCTATGCCCCGTGTGTAGGGAACCACGCAGTAGGAGCAGTAGTTGTTGCACCCACGCATGATGGCGATGTAGGCACTAACGCCATTTTTATCAAGTCGCACGGGGGCAATTTCGGCATAGGTCTCCTCGCTCGAAAGCAGGGTGTTGACCCCTTTTTCACCCGCCGCAGCCTCCCGCACCAAGCGCGGAAGATCACGGTAGGCATCGGGTCCAGCCACGATATCAGCCCCCTGTTTGCCTTCGAGTAACCTCTCGCGCAGACGCTCTGCCATGCAACCGATCACCCCCACCACCACACTGGGTTTGGCGCGCCGTTGGCGTTTGGTGTCCGCCAATCGACCCCAGATGCGCTGCTCGGCATTCTCGCGAATCGAGCAGGTGTTGATCAAAATCACATCCGCCTCGTCGATCAGCTCGGTGTAGACATAGCCTTCACGCTGCATGATCGAGACCACAATCTCCGTGTCACCGACATTCATCTGACACCCGTAGGTCTCTATAAATAGCTTTTTCCCCGCACCCTGCAAAGGACGTAATTGGTTCAAATCAAAATTCAACATTCAAAAACTTCAAAATTACTCTGCATGTATTTCACCCTCCGACGGGAACGCCTTGAAGCCCTTGCCGTAGGTATCGTAAGCATCCGTGACCACCACAAATGCCTTGGGATCAATCTCTTTGATCTTGCGCTGCACCAGACCCACCTCTTTGCGACTGATCACCAAGAAGATCATATCGCGGTCGTTGTCGGTGTACATACCTTTGGATTTGATGTAGGTAGCACTACGATTGATATCGTTGATGATAAACTCCTTCAAATCTTTATGATGGTCGCTGATGATGAACAGCAGCTTGTCATACGACGCACCGTCGAGTACATAGGCAATCACACGCGAGGCTATATAGATCGTAATCAGGGAGTAGAGTGACAGCGTCCAGCCGCCGCCTACGCCGCCACTGAAGAGACCCAGACCAATGATCAGCAGACCCGAAAAGACAACCACACCGTCGGCAAGCAGGATGCCCGACGAGAATTTGATACCCGCAAACTTATTCAGCAGCATCGCCAAGATGTCCGTACCACCCGTGGTTGCCTGTTGGCGTACCACGATACCTTGACCCAGACCGATCACCACCGCGCCCAAGATACACGAGGTCAGCAGATCGTTCGACAGATCGACGTTGCCACCGAGCAACATCGCAGGGTCGAGCGCCTTACGCGCCACCTCGTTGGGGTAGAGCATAAACTCGATACTATTCATGAAACCCGGTGTGAACAGTGCAGCCGCCACGGTGCGCGCACCAAACATACCACCAAAGACCAGCACGGCGGTGATCATCAGCGGAATATCGAACATATATCCGAACGTACCGACCTGAATCGAAGGGAACAGATAGTGAAGTACAATACCCGCGCCGTAGACGCCACCGGGAACGATATCATAAGGAAGGATGAAGAGTTCGAAGCCCAAGCCCATAATAGCACATCCCGTAAAAATCAGCACCCACGAGCGCCACCAAGCCCATGAACCCATTGGTTCGAGCAAAGCCTTTGTATTAAGCATAAGTCAATTGTTTTAGTTAAGTTTTTATTGCGTTTTAGATTCTTTGTCAATATTTTGCCCACAAAGGTAATATAATCCACCGAAATAGCAGAACGCACAGCGAGGATTTTTTCGTCGGCAAGCGGAAAACAATGCAAAAAGCCGCAGAATTACAACGGTAATTGAACAAAGAGTGCTTGTTTTTCAGAATTTTTATTATATTTGCATAAACAAACACGAAGATAACTCGACTATGATACTGACCTACTACTGCGCTATCACCATGATAATCATCGCTTACCTGCTGGGATCGATCCCCAGTGCGGTGTGGATTGGCAAGAAATATTACGGCGTCGATATTCGCGAACATGGTAGCAAAAATGCGGGTACGACCAATATGTTGCGCGTTTTGGGCAAACGAGCTGCCGTTCCTGTTTTCGCCCTCGATTTCCTGAAGGGTTTCGTCGCCGTGACCATCATCGAACTACTCAAATACGACGATAACATCTCGGACGTGTGGCTCATCAATCTGAAGATCGTCGCCGTATTCGCTGCCGTGCTGGGGCATATCTTCCCCATTTTTGCAGGTTTCCGCGGCGGGAAAGGGGTTGCTACACTCGTGGGCGCTGTGACGGGCATCTATCCTCCGGTGGTGCTGCTCTGCTTCGGACTGTGGTTCGTCATTCTGATGATCAGCCACTTCGTGTCGCTCTCTTCGATGGTGGCGGGCTGCTGCTTCCCGATTTTCACGATTCTTTCGCCCAAAGTCAACGAATCTGTACCGTTCGTCATCTTCTCGTTCGTGATCGCCGTGCTGCTGGTCTTCACCCACCGCAAAAACATCGACCGTCTGCGCAAAGGTACCGAGTCGAAAACCTATATTTGGCTGCCTCGCAAAATAAATTTCGACAAGGACGGTTACCCCGAAGAGGAGTCTAACACCAAAAATGAGGAGCAAAAATAGGCAAAGAAGCGCTCCTAAAACAAGAGAGTAGTTGAACCACACGGCTATTTAGAGCAAAAATGCGGGCGGCTGATTGCGCGTTGCTATTTTTGCACTATCTTTGCCGCAGAACCAGACAAAACTATGCTACGGGAAAACCTCATCAAAATTTACGAAACAAGTTTTCGTGAGAACCGCGAAATGCCTGCTCTTTCCGACTACTTCAAGGAGGAGAATTTCTCTTACTATGAAATGGCGAAGGAGATCGCTAAATTACACCTCCTATTCAAAAAAGCAGGCATCAAAACTGGCGATAAAATCGCATTAATCGGGCGCAACAACCCCCGCTGGTGCATCACCTACATCAGCACAATCACCTACGGCGCTGTAATCGTCCCCATTCTCCAAGATTTCAACCCGAACGATGTGATCCACATCATCAACCACTCCGAGAGCCGTCTGCTCTTCTTGGGCGACAACTTCTGGGATGTGATCGAAGAGGATCAAATACGTAATATCGAAGCGGTCTTTTCACTCACCGACTTCCACACCATCTACGAGCGCGACGGCAAAGCACTCATCGCTTTTCAAAGCGACATCGTGAAAAACTACCGCATCAAATATCCACGCGGATTCAGCATCAACGATATAAAGTACCCCGAAATCGACAACGATCAGGTGGTGCTACTCAACTACACATCGGGAACAACGGGCTACTCGAAAGGGGTAATGCTCACCGTCAACAACCTCACGGGTAACGTGTTATTCGCCAGCACAGCGTTCAACACCGTCAGCGGCATACACTACTTCGAAAAAGGTGGGCGCACCCTCTCATTCCTCCCTTTGGCACACGCCTACGGCTGCGCTTTCGACTTTCTGACGCCCCTTGCCGTCGGTGGTCACATCACCTTGCTGGGACGCATTCCCTCGCCCAAGATTCTGTTGGAGGCAATGGAGGTCGTGCAGCCCACGGTGATCTGCTGCGTACCGATGATTCTCGAAAAAATCTACCGCAAGCAGGTGTTACCCATGCTCGAAAAGGGACCCATGAGCATCGCCATGAAAATTCCACTGCTCAACACCGCTATCCATACCGTGATCCGCAAGAAACTAATGGATGCCTTCGGGGGCAACGTCAACATCTTCATCGTGGGCGGCGCTCCGATGAACCAAGAGACCGAGGCATTCCTGATGACCATTCACTTCCCGATCACCATAGGCTACGGCATGACCGAGTGCGCACCTCTGATTAGCTTCTCGCCCGAAAACGAGTTCAAAGCAGGATCATGCGGACACTATTTGAAAGATTATTTGGAGATACGCATCGACTCCTCCGATCCGCAACACATTGCAGGTGAGATCGTTGTGCGAGGCGAAAATGTCATGCGAGGCTACTACAAAAATACCAAGGATACCGACAAAGTTCTCGATGCCGAGGGCTGGCTCCACACGGGCGACATGGGAACACTCGATCCCGACGGCACACTCTACATCCGCGGACGCTCGAAGACCATGATCCTCAGCAGCAGCGGTCAAAACATCTACCCAGAGGAGATAGAGGACAAGTTGAACAATATGTATCTGGTCATGGAATCGCTGATTCTCGACGAGGATGGCAAGCTCTGCGCGTTGGTGGTTCCCGACTACGAGGAGGCAGAAAAAGAGGGCATCGACAAAAACGACCTGCCCCAAATAATGGAGAACAACTTGGTGGAACTCAACAAGTTGGTGGCTGCATTCGAGCAGGTGAGTCGCCTGACAATCTACCCTACCGAGTTCGAAAAAACACCCAAACGGAGCATCAAACGCTATCTCTACAACCCCTCGCTACTCAGCAAATAACAAAACAGCAGGTAACCACGGATTCTTTCATTGTTTTTGACATTACGCGAATCCTATTGGACTACAAATGAGGCGTCACTAATAGTTTGGTTACCTGCTTTTTTACATCTATGAAGGATCCATTTAGAGGGAACCGCTGGTGGGCGCGCAACACATCACCCACAACATAGCTACAAAATAATTTTGTTCCTGTTTATCTCGCAATTTTATGTTATATTTGCCCTATGAAGATCAGCAAAAAACAAACGGTCAGCGAAAACCTCCTCTACTTCATGGTTTGGCTCGCCATCATCCTCGTGCCAGTACTCAACTCGAAGATGATGTCAGAGATACACATCAGCGTCGAGAACATCCTCATCGCTTGGCGCAAAATTGCCCCCTATCTGATTATCTTCTTGGTTCATAACATTTTCATAGCCCCAAAATTCATGCTCACGCACCGATATTGGAGCTATGTGCTGCTGGACGTACTCCTGATCATCAGCATTTTCTGGGCGGTGAACCTCTACGAACAACAATTTCTCGGCGGTATCGCAACGGCGGTCGACCCCGTGCAATTTGCCGAACATCGCAAGGCATCGTTCACCGATCTGGAGATCTATTGGAACGTGATCTTGGGCTTCTTCATGACGGGTGCAAACGCGGGCATCAAGCTCATGTACCAATCCATACGCGACGAGCAGGAGATGGAGGAGCTGAAAAGGCAAAACCTCCAAACCGAGATGGACTACCTGAAATACCAGATCAACCCACACTTCTTCATGAACACGCTCAACAACATCCACGCGCTGATCGACATCGACACCGAGTGCGCCAAGAATGCTGTGATCGAGCTGTCGAAGATGATGCGCTACGTACTCTACGACTCGGGGCGCGAGCGGATTCCACTGGAGCAGGATGTGCAATTTCTGAAAAACTATATCGAGTTGATGCGCATTCGCTATACCGATGCCATTGATATTCAGGTACATCACCCCCAACCACTCCCCGCGGGGGTCACCATTCCGCCCCTGCTGCTGATCGTCTTCATCGAAAATGCCTTCAAGCACGGCATAAGCTACAACAGCCCTTCGTTCATCCACATGGCGATCGAGTATGCCAACCAAACCTTGACCGCCACCTTCACCAACAGCCGCCACACCACCAAGGAGAACCACACGGCGGGCATTGGACTTGAAAATGTACGCAAACGGCTGGCGCTGATCTATGGAGCGAGAAACTACACCCTCGAGATTGCGGATAAAGATCCGAAAAAATATACCGTTAAACTTGTAATACATACATTCAATGCTTAAATGTATCGCCATAGACGACGAGCCGCTGGCTCTGCGTCAGGTTCAGAGTTACATCGACAAAATCCCCTACCTCGAACTGGTTGGCGTGTGCAACAACGCACTCGACGCACAGTCGTTTCTGACCACCCACCCCGTGGATCTGATCTTCGTGGATATCAATATGCCCGACCTGAATGGCGTCGATTTCGTGCGCTCGCTCGTCCAGCGTCCCATGGTGATCTTCACCACAGCCTACTCGGAATATGCGGTCGAGGGGTTCAAACTCGACGCGGTGGACTACCTGCTCAAACCCTTCAGCTTCGCCGACTTCAACCGCTCGGCATCGAAGGCGATCTCGCTGTTCGAACTCCGTCAGAATCAGCACGCTATGACCACTGACACCACCATAGCCCAGACCGAGGCTACCCCCAAAGACAAGGAATATATCTCGGTGAAGGCAGATTACAAAGTCTCTCTGGTGAAGATCAGCGACATCGTCTACCTCGAAAGCGAGGGCGAATATGTGCGTATGCATCTGGCGAATAACAGCACCATAACGACCCTTTTTCGGCTGAAGAACATGGAGACCGCACTGCCCGCCGAGAATTTCATGCGCGTACACCGCTCCTACATCGTCAACCTGAAGTATATCAAGAGTTTCATCAAGGGTCGCATCTTCCTCGGCGAGACGGAATACGTCCCAATCGGCGAAAACTACAAAGAGGCATTTCAAGCCTACATCGACAAGACGTTCAAGAATTTATAGTTGCGGAAAACGCTCCATGCGGAGGTATTCGCCCGCACGATACTCGAAACAAAAATGCTTGTTTCCGTTCGTAAGTATCACATAGCGAGCGTTCAAGACAGAATTATAACGCACCGCCTGCGCCATGACAGCTTGGTCGATCGGCACCTCGGAAGCCTTGCACTCCGCCAGCAACAACGGGCGCCCCGCATCGTCCACCACCACCACGTCAGCGCGCTGCGCCTGCCCATTCAGCGCCACGGCATACTCCTGCACCACGCGTCCCGCCGACGCCCCACAGTGCGCGACCAGAAAGGCGATCAGATGTTGCCGCACCCACTCTTCGGGGGTCAGCACCAGCCACATGGCACGCAGTTCATCCCACACCTCGACCTGCTCCGCACGCCGACGCGCACGCAGATGAACTTGTGGAAATTGAAGTTTGGGCATTTCAGACATATTTTTCAAAAAAATGAGTATCTTTACCGCACAAATATACAAAATATGAAGTGTTTTCTCACATTGATCGCCCTCTTTTGCGTGGCAACCACCCACGCGCAGACTATTCGCACCTCGGTCGGACGCGAACCCGTGCGGGGCGAGATCATCGCCTACCCTTCACTCGATGAGGCAATTACGGCAGCCACGGGCGCCTCGAAGTACCTCACACCGCTTGATGAGTGGAGCCACCACGACGCCACTTTTACCACCGAATTTACCGTTCCATTTGTATGGGCTAATCGGCAGGTGCTGTTGCACATAGCCTCCGCATCGGTCGACTACGAACTCTTCATCAATGGGCATTCGGCAGGCTACAACGCCAACCCTACGGCTCCCGTCGATTTCAACATCACCAAAGTGGCACAGGAGGGCAAAAACACCCTCGAAATTCGCATGGCAACCCACTCCACGCTCGCCCCGCTCGAAAGTTGGAAAACGGGCAACACCTACACCCTCGGACGCACCTATCTGCTCAGCCAGCCCACCATGCGTGTGCGCGATGTGACGGTCAAAACATGGGCTGTGGGCGAGGAGATGAAGGCAGAAGTGGGCGCTGTGGTACGCAGTAGCGCCCTGAACCTCAAGACTTCACGCATCTACTACGAACTCCGCACCCCCTCCAATGAGGTGGCGGCATCGGGACACAAAGACCTCACGCTCGATATGCGCCGCGAGGATACGCTCCGCTTCGTGACCACCATTCCGCGCCTGTTTCAATGGACGGTGGATCAACCCACGCAGTACACGCTGCTGCTGAAAACGCAGTACGAGGGTCGCTATACCGAATTTTTGCGTCTGCGCCTCGGCTTCCGCATCGTAGAGATGCGCGACGGACAGATCTCGATAAACGGGCTTCCGACCACACTACGCGCCACGGTCATCGCGACTGTGCCGACGGACAACGAACTGATCGAACTCAAGGAAAAAGGCTATAACACGCTCAAAATTGCCGCTGGGACAATCCTTGCCGACGACTTCTACGATCGCTGCGACCTGCTGGGCATCTACGTCATCGCACAAGCGCCGCTCAACACGCGCCAAAGCGGCATGGATATTCGCAAAGGGGGCAACCCGACCAACGATCCTGCATGGCTGGCGGCTTACCTCGAACGCACCACCGACGCATACCACGCTGCCAAACGCCACCCTTCGGTCATCGCCTTTTCGCTTGCCGAGCAGTCGGCAAATGGCATCAACCTCTACGAGAGTTACCTGAATGTGAAGCAGTTGGACGAGGTGCGCCCCTTCATTTATCGCGATGCTGGCGGACAGTGGAATAGCGATCGGCTGAAGGTGGAGGCAACTGCCGCGCCGCGCCAGATGTAGAAAAGCAATTTTTTTAGCATATTTTCCTCGATTTTTTTTGGAAAATTGAAAATTACGTCTACCTTTGCATCCGCATTTGCCTCTTTAGCTCAGTTGGTAGAGCACGACACTCTTAATGTTGGGGTCCCGGGTTCGAGCCCCGGAGGGGGTACAGAAAGCCGCTGATTATCAGCGGCTTTCGTCGTACTAATGATAGAACTAATGATAGATTTCCCAAATACACCCTCATTATTTAGGCTTTATTTTGATGCTGGGAGAGGCATTTATTATTCTAAAACATCAAGATTGCGCAGATATTGCGGTGGAAATTGATTTTCATCTTTCACTTCACCGATATACTTTTTATAGGCATCAGGGCGACTTTCCTTTGAGTGATAAACCATATGGCAACGTCTACATACAGGAACCAACGAGTCTTTAACTTGCCTAACTTCCTG
>JAVXFC010000018.1:0-20962 GCA_036658095.1 Alistipes sp.
CAGAAACAAAAATAGCTCTAAAATAACTTCGGTAACAAATTCAAACAGCTTCTTAAACAAAGACCTCGGCTATTGCAGCCGAGGTCTTTGTTTATAGAAAGTAATCGTTATAGATTATAATCCGAACTCTTTTTTCAGCAGATCGACCGCGTCGAGCTTCTCCCAACCGAAATATTCGATCTCACGCTCGACCTCCTTACCGTCGACCCACAAAGTCTCCTTCTGGGTGTAGGGACGGTTGCCGAAGTGACCATAAGAGGCTGTGGCTTCGAAAATTGGGTTCTTCAAACCGAACTTTTTCACGATCGCCGCGGGGCGCAGGTCGAACAAACGACCAATCCGATCGGCAATCTCGCCTTCAGCAATTTTCAGGTGGTTGGTGCCGTTCGTCTCGACGTAGATCGAGAGTGGCTGTGCGATGCCAATAGCGTAACTCAGTTGTACAAGTACCTGATCTGCAATGCCTGCGGCAACCATATTTTTCGCAATATGACGCGCCGCATAGGCTGCCGAGCGGTCTACTTTCGAAGAGTCCTTGCCCGAAAAAGCGCCACCGCCATGGGCGCCGCGACCGCCATATGTATCGACAATGATCTTGCGACCCGTGAGTCCCGTATCCCCGTGAGGACCTCCGATGACGAACTTGCCCGTGGGATTGACGTGCAAGATGAAGTCCGTGCCAATCAAATCCGCCAATTTATCGTTGGCACGTTCCAAGCGCGCCTTGGTGCGCGGGATGAGGATCGTGCGCACATCCTCGCGAATGCGCTCCTGCATCTGCTGCTCCGCCTGCTTTTCGGTAGATCCAGCGCCCGCCACAATAAATTCGTCGTGCTGCGTCGAGATCACAATCGTATGCACACGCAGCGCCTTGCCGCTCTGCTGATCGTACTCGATCGTCACCTGACTTTTCGAGTCGGGACGCAAGTAGGTCATCACCTCGCCTTCGCGACGAATGACGGCTAACTCCTTGAGCAACACGTGCGACAGGATGAGCGTTGCAGGCATAAGCTCGCGCGACTCGTTGCACGCATAGCCGAACATGATGCCTTGATCGCCCGCACCTTGGTCCTCCGCCTCTTCGCGGCATACCCCTTGGTTGATGTCCGACGACTGCTCGTGAATGGCAGCCAGCACACCGCACGAGTTACCGTCGAATTGGTAGTCGCTTTTGGTGTAGCCAATGCGGTTGATCACACGGCGCGTGACGCCCTGCACATCGACATAGGCGTCGGAGCGCACTTCGCCCGCAACAACCACCAAGCCAGTGGTACAGAGGGTTTCACACGCTACCTTGGCATTGGCATCGTGGCGCAGAAATTCATCGAGGATGGCATCAGAGATCTGATCCGAGACTTTGTCGGGGTGTCCCTCAGAGACAGATTCCGACGTAAATAAAAATTTTCCCATTTTACATTTAAAATTAAAGGTTAAACGTAATGGGAAAGGATTGGCTGTTTGGAATAAAAAACGTGCTGTTTTAGCGTTTTTTTATTGTGGTTGCAATCAGTCAAATCTTTCCACATTGATCGCCCACCTCCTTCGGGAGATAAGCGCTGCAAAGGTAGGCAAAGATTTTCGGAATAACAAATCAAATTTCAAAAATCAGCCTACTTAGGTAATATTTACGCATGGGATGCGTTTACGATGTAACCTACATATCGCACAGCGTATTACCACCTCAAATCACACGATTGGGTGAAAATATCGACAAAAAGAGGCGAAACAATGAAACAATTTGACACAAAGCTGCGTAATGATAGATGAACGAGAAAATCGAATTAAGAAAATAAAATGCGCCAATTAAAAATTACAAAATCCATCACCAACCGCGAAAGCGCTTCGCTCGACAAATACTTGCAAGAGATAGGCAAAGAGGAGTTGATTACGGTGGAGGAGGAGGTAGAGCTTGCACAGCGAATCAGGAAAGGCGATCAGGAGGCTTTGGAAAAGTTGACCAAAGCCAACCTCCGTTTCGTGGTTTCGGTGGCAAAGCAATACCAGAACCAAGGTCTGAGCCTTCCCGACTTGATCAACGAGGGTAACCTCGGACTGATCAAAGCCGCCGAAAAGTTCGACGAGACCCGTGGTTTTAAGTTCATCTCCTATGCCGTATGGTGGATTCGTCAGTCGATTCTTCAGGCTCTGGCAGAGCAGTCGCGTATCGTGCGCTTGCCGCTGAACCAAGTCGGATCACTCAACAAGATCAACAAGGCATTTGCTCGCTTCGAGCAGGAACACGAACGCACCCCTTCGCCCGAAGAGCTGGCTACGGAACTGGATCTTCCGAAAGAGAAAGTGACAGATACACTGCGTGTTGCAGGTCGTCATGTCTCGGTCGATGCCCCCTTCGCCGACGGTGAGGACAACAGTCTATTAGATGTGCTGATCAACCCCGACTCGCCCAACGCCGACCGCGGATTGATGAATGAGTCGCTCTCGACCGAGGTCGATCGCGCACTGGAGACGCTGACCGAACGTGAGCGCGACATCATCAAATTCTTCTTTGGCATTGGCAATTCGGAGATGACACTGGAGGAGATCGGTGAGAAATTCGACCTCACACGCGAACGTGTTCGCCAGATCAAAGAGAAGGCGATTCGCCGCCTGCGCCATTCGTCACGCAGCAAACTATTGAAATCCTATTTGGGTTAATCGACCCTTGTTATAGAAGCCGTTCTGCACCTCGCAGGACGGCTTTTTTTGGTTGTGAAACAGCTTCTTAGAGCAACAAACCCAGCGAGAGGAGCGCACCAAAGAGGAGGATGTTGCGCGAGGTGGCACCTAAAATGGCGTTCAGCTCCCGCCCGCGAGCGATCTGCACCATGCGCCGCCATGTATGCACATGAAACGGCAAGTAGGCAAGGGGAAGCAATGCCGCCCACACCTCACCGCCAAACAGCAGCAGGGCGCTACAACCAACGGCAGCCACCCCCAAACCGAGGTAGAGTCGTTGTCCAACCACGGCACCGAAGCGCACGACCAGCGTGCGCTTACCATTGCGTGCATCTTGCTCCCGATCGCGGAAGTTATTGACCATGAGCAAGGTGTCTATCACCAATCCGCACGCCGCAGAGGCGGCAGCCACTTGCCAACTCCACGTTCCACACTGCACATAATAGGTGCAGCCGACGGGTACAAAACCAAAAAAGACGAGAACCAAGAGGTCGCCCCAGCCGTGATAGGCAAGGGGGTAAGGACCTGCCGTATAGAGGAATGCGAAGAGGAGGCAGCCCACTCCCACAGGCAGCATTGCCCAACCACCCGAGGCAAGCAGCCCACACCCCACCGTCGCCGCCACCGCCGTGCAGAGTGCAATGCCGCGCCGCATGGCGAGCGGAGTGATCCACCCCTGCGCGCACGCCCGTTCAGGCCCTAAGCGGTCCTCACCGTCGGAGCCTTTCAGGTGGTCAAAAAGATCATTGATCAGGTTGGCATCGACTTGCATCAGAAAGGCAAAAAGCAGACACAGCACAGCTGGCAACGGCGAAAAACCGTCGTCGGAGAGTGCCAGCGCACAGCCGATCATCACGGGGACTGCCGCCCCGGTCAAAGTCTTAGGGCGAGCCGCTAACATCCAAGCACGCAAGGAGTTCTGCACTACCATTCGACAGGTATTTTGCCAATACTACGCAAATAATCGTTGGCTTGCGTGAAGTGATGCGAACCAAAAAATCCACGGTAGGCAGAGAGTGGCGACGGATGCACAGACTTGAGAATCAAGTTTTTATCGGGATTAGCAATGGCTCCTTTTTTCTGCGCATAGCTACCCCAAAGCATATAAACGATGCCCTGTTTGTGCTGAGCAATGGTCTGCACCACAGCATCGGTGAAGGTCTCCCAACCGCGTCCCGCGTGCGAGGCGGCTTCGTGAGCGCGCACCGTCAGCACAGCGTTGAGCAGCAGTACCCCCTGCTCGGCCCAACGGTCGAGATTTCCAGACGAAGGCACGGCTGTTCCGACATCCGCGGCAACCTCTTTGAAGATATTTTGCAACGACGGGGGTAGCTGCACCCCGTCTGCCACCGAAAAGCAAAGTCCATTTGCCTGCCCCTCACCGTGATAGGGATCTTGCCCAATGATGACCACCTTCAGCCGATCGAACGGGCATTTGTCGAAGGCACGGAAGATGTTCGATCCGCGCGGAAACACCTGATTAGCAGCATATTCATTGTGTACAAATTGGGTCAACTCGGCGAAATAGGGTTTTTCGAACTCCGCAGCGAGCAGCGCTTTCCAATCGGGGGCAATTTTCACATCCATACGTTTTGTGCTTAAAAAGGAGCTGTCTAAATTGCATAGACCAATTTAGACAGCTTCATGAAATAGTATATTTTGATCTTTACTCCTTTATTTTGAGCAGCGCCTTGACCTCGGCACATACCGTCTGACCGTTGTAACCAAACTTCTCGTCCAGCACCTTGTAGGGAGCCGAGTAGCCGAAGTGGTCGAGACCGTGGATCATGCCATTGTCACCCACCAAACCGAGCAGCGTCACTGGCAAACCAGAGGTCATGCCGTAGCGGGGCGTGCCTTGTGGCAGCATCGTGTCGAAGTAAGATTTCGGTTGATCGCGGAACAGACCCTCGCTTGGCACACTGACCACGCGCACATTGATGCCCTCCTTGGCGAGCAGCTCAGCACCTTCGACCAACGTGGCAACCTCCGAACCCGAAGCCACCATGACCACCGCGGGTTTCGCCGAGTCGACGACCTTATAAGCCCCCTTCTCGGTCTGCATAGCCTCCTCGCGGCGACTGTGTCCGAGTGTTGGTAAATTTTTGATATTCTGACGCGAAAGGATCAGTGCCACAGGACGTTGCTCCTCGATCGCCATTTTCCACGCCACCAGTGCCTCTTCGGCATCAGCAGGACGCAAGACAACCATAGAGCGTTCGCCCTGATGATTTTTCAGGTGTTCCATCAAGCGAATCTGCGCCTCGTGTTCCACGGGTTGGTGCGTTGGTCCATCCTCGCCCACACGGAACGAGTCGTGCGACCAGATGTAGATCACGTGCAGACGCATGAGTGCCGAAAGTCGCACGGCGGGCTTCATGTAGTCGGAGAAGACAAAGAAAGTGCCGCACGCGGGGATCACGCCGCCATGCAGCGCCATGCCATTCATCACGCACGCCATGGTCAACTCCGAGACGCCCGCTTGGAAGAAGCGACCCGTGAAATCGCCCTTCGTGAACGCCTTGGTTTTCTTCAGGAATCCGTCCGTCTTATCCGAATTGGAGAGGTCGGCCGATGCAACAATCATATTTTCGATCTTCTCGGCAAAGACGCCCAGCATGGTAGCCGAAGCACCACGCGTCGCCTGATCGGCCTTCATCTCGATCGACTTGTAGGCGATCTCAGGCAGACGACCCAAGAGGAAATTATCTAATTTACGAGCCAGCTCACGATTGGCATTGCGCCATGCTTTCTCCACCTCAGCCTGCTCTTCACGCCATGCAATCAGCGCCTTGCGACGCTCAGCGAACAATGCGCACGCCTCGTCAAAGAGGGCAAACGGTTTTTCGGGATCACCGCCCAAGTGGCTGATCGTAGCCGCCATATCGGCACCCGCAGCGCTCAGTGGCTGTCCGTGTGTCGACACTTTATCTTCGAAGCTCGAGCCGTCGCCAGCCACCGCACCTTTGCCCATCACCGTTCGTCCAATAATGAGGGTTGGGCGTTGAGTTTCGGCATTGGCTGCCGTCAAAGCGGCACGCAGCTGATCTAAATCGTGTCCATCGACCGACAGCACATTCCAGCCCCAAGCCTCGTATTTCATCGCCACATTCTCCGAATCCACCTCATCGACTTTGGTCGAGAGCTGCACGTTGTTGGCGTCGTAGTACATGATCAAATTGTGCAATCCAAGGTGACCAGCAATGCGACCCACGCCCTGCGAGATCTCCTCCTCCACACCGCCGTCGGAGATGTAAGCATAGGTTTTATGCGACTGCCACTCACCGAAGCGAGCCACCATGAAACGCTCGGCAATGGCTGCGCCAAGTGCCATAGCGTGACCTTGCCCCAGCGGACCCGATGTGTTCTCCACACCGCGCATCACATCCACCTCGGGATGCCCCGGAGTGACACTACCCCACTGACGCAATGCTTGCAAATCAGCGGTCGTATAGTGACCCGCAAGGGTAAGTGCCGAGTAGAGCATCGGCGACATATGCCCCGGATCGAGGAACAAACGGTCGCGGAAGGGATAATCCATCTTCTCGGGATCGTAACGCAGAAATTCTGCATAGAGTATCGCAATAAAATCGGCGCCCCCCATAGCACCGCCCGGATGACCTGATTTGGCTTTTTCGACCATGGAGGCGGCGAGGATACGGATATTATCGGCTGCGCGTGAAAGAGTGGAATTTGTAGACATTTGGTTTTTGTTAGTTTTAGTTTTGTATGACGAAGGTACGAATTTTTAGCTTAACCTACCTTTTTTAGCTCTAAAAAATTTGCTTTTTCTATCTTTTGCTTCGCATAAGGCAGTGTGACAACATATTTAGCTATTTCGGTCGAGGGTAATTCATACATTGTATCCACCATGATAGCCTCGCAAATCGACCGCAAACCACGCGCACCAAGCTTAAATTCGACCGCTTTATCGACAATGTAATCGAGCGCCGCCTCGTCGAACGAGAGCGCCACTTTGTCCATTTCGAACAGTCGCGTGTACTGCTTGATGATCGCATTGCGCGGCTCGGTGAGGATCGAACGCAGCGCCTCGCGCGAGAGCGGCTGCATGGAGGTCAGCACGGGCAGACGCCCCACCAATTCAGGGATCAAACCGAACGACTTGAGATCCTGCGGCGTGATGTAACGCATCAGGTTATTGCGATCAATCGTCTCGCGATTTTGCTGTCCATAGCCCACCGCACGGGTGTTCAAGCGGCGTGCAATTTGCCGTTCGATGCCGTCGAAAGCGCCGCCACAGATGAAGAGAATATTGCGGGTGTTGACCTGCGTGAATTTTTGATCGGGATGTTTGCGCCCACCCTGCGGCGGCACATTGACAATCGTCCCCTCAAGTATCTTGAGCAGAGCCTGTTGCACACCCTCGCCCGACACGTCGCGCGTGATGCTCGGATTGTCGCCCTTGCGCGCGATCTTATCAATCTCGTCGATGAAGACAATACCGCGTTCCGCCTGCTCCACATTGTAATCAGCCACCTGAAGCAGCCGCGAGAGGATGCTCTCCACATCCTCGCCCACGTAGCCCGCCTCGGTCAGCACCGTGGCATCGACAATCGAGAATGGCACCTTCAGCAGGCGCGCAATCGTACGCGCCATGAGGGTCTTGCCCGTACCCGTGGGTCCCACCAGCACGATGTTCGACTTGTCGATCTCAATATCGTCGTCCACGGGGGCATACATCAAACGTTTGTAGTGGTTGTAGACCGCCACCGCCATGTAACGTTTTGCCTCGTCCTGCCCGATCACATACTGGTCGAGAAATTCTTTGATCTGCGTGGGTTTGAGGAGTTCGTCAGCGGCAAATGGAGCGGGAGTAGCTGGCTTTTTACCTGCCAACAAATCATTCTCCACCATGATCTTATAACCATTGGCGATACATTCGTTGCACACGTTGGCACCGTCCGAACCAGCGAACATCACCTCGACATCGGCACGTTGCTTGCCGCAGAACGAGCAGCAGTCGTTGCCGTTGTTGCCGCCGTTACCTTTGCCACCACCGCGTTTTTTGGGGGTATTAGGGGTTTTCGTTTGAACCATTTTTACTGTTTTTTGCGTTTCGAAAGTACTTCATCAATCAATCCGTAGCTCTTCGCCTCGGTGGCCGAGAGCCAGTAGTCGCGGTCGGCATCCTTCTCGATCTTCTTCACCGCCACACCTGAGTGGTGCGCCAGAATCTCATACAGCTCGCGCTTGGTCTTCACAATCTCGCGCGCCGTGATCTCGATGTCCGATGCCTGTCCTTGCGCACCGCCCAACGGTTGGTGAATCATCACCCGCGAGTGAGGCAAGGCGGAGCGTTTGCCCGCCGCACCTGCGGTGAGCAACACAGCCCCCATAGACGCTGCAAGCCCCGTACAAATGGTTGCCACATCGGAACTTACGAGTTGCATCGTGTCGTAGATACCCAGACCTGCCGAGACCGATCCGCCGGGTGAATTGATGTAAATTTGAATATCCTTTTCGGGATCTACCGACTCCAAAAACAACAACTGCGCTTGGATGATGTTCGCCGCGTCGTCGTAGATCGGCGCGCCAAGGAAGATGATGCGATCCATCATCAACCGCGAGAAAACATCCATCGTCGCCACATTCAGTTGACGCTCCTCGATGATCGTCGGGGAGACGTAGGCTGCTGACACGGAGTTGAAATCGTGCAGTTTAAGCGAGCTGATGCCACACTGTTTGCGGGCATACTTCTCAAATTCGGATTCAGACATATTCATAGATGTTATATGATTCGATAAAATAAGAACTCTGTGGAGCGATTGCAAAAATCAAACCCACAGAGTTCAAAGATACGTTATTTCCGCCGAAACCTAAAGCTCCTTTGCTAACTTGGCGAAATCGTCAGCAGATACGGCCTTTTCTGTTATTTTGATTTTCGATTTCACATCCTCCACCACTTTCACTTCGTAGAGTTTCTCGTAAATCTTTTGACCCTGCTCTTTGTTCTCAAGAATCTGTTTCACATATCCCTCCAACATCTCATCGGGAGCCGACGGCATACCATATTGTGCAAACTGAGCTTGCGCCAGTGCTTTTGCCTCAGCCGCAGCCTCCTCTTTGGTCACGGTCAGCTTGTCGGCGGTGATGAAGTGCTTCTGCAGGAAGTTCCAAGTGAACATTTTGAGGAACTGATCGAAATCTTTCTCGATCTCCTCCATGGTGAACTTGCCCTCGTTGATTGCCAGCAACCAACGTTTCAGGAATGCCACAGGCATCGGCAGTGCCGCTTTCTCGATCAGGAAGTCGCGTAATTGGAGCGTAAAGAGGTAGTCGCTTTCGTGACGCAGCTCTTTTTCGATCTCCGCATCGACAAAGGCATCCAAATCGCTCTCCGACTTAACGTTGCCTGCGGGGAAAGCCATTTTGAAGAACTCCTCGGTCAACTCAGGATCGGCAAATTTGCGGATATTTGTAATTTCGAGGGTAAATTCGGGGTTGATACCCTCCAACTCAGCCTCTTTGACTTGCAAAACAGCAGCACGTTGCGCAGGTGTTTTGTAAAGGTCGTTGACATTGACCGTCGTTTTGAAACCTATTTTCTGACCGATGAAGGGTTTACGATCCTCCTCGCCCAGCGAGATCAGCCCCACGTAGGCATCCGCAACGTTCATTTCGCCGTTGTCGAGTGTGACGTTCAGCGCCTCGTCCGAGGTCACCTTGTCCACATCGACCAGACGTCCAAAACGACGCAGGTAGTTTGCGCGGTAGTCGTCGTGCATCTTCTTTTCGATCTTGATCTTGGTGTAGGTCATCTTGTCCTTCTCCGAGAGATCCAATTTAATTTCGGGAGCCTCGCCGATCTCGAAGATAAAGTCGAAATCTTTGCCGTTGTCGAAGTCAAATTCGCCCTGCTCCTCCGAGGGAATCACATCGCCTAAATAGTCGATCTTCTCCTTCTGGAGGTATTCGAAGATAGCCGTCGAAGCCGTGCGATACGATTGTTCAGCCAGCACGCCCTTGCCGTACATTTTTCTCACAACGCCCATAGGAACCATGCCCGGACGGAAGCCGGGGATAGCGGCTTTGTGTTTATAGTCGCGGAGTGCCTTATCGACAGCCTCGCCGTAATCCTTCTCGCCCACGGTGATTTTGAGCAGCGAAGTGTTTTGTTCGCGTTTTTCTCTTACGATATTCATACTGAATAGATACTATTTTATTGTTATTTTCCTCAGAATCGGGAGGCAAATATACAACATATTTA
This sequence comes from Alistipes sp., assembly GCA_036658095.1. Taxonomy (GTDB): domain Bacteria; phylum Bacteroidota; class Bacteroidia; order Bacteroidales; family Rikenellaceae; genus Alistipes. The sequence goes on from JAVXFC010000018.1 coordinate 9,905, forward strand.
ATTAAGAATGAAAAAAAACAGGCAGTTTAATTTGCCAATTACTTCGCCAGCCAGCCACGCAAGATCTCCAGTGCCTCGTTGCGTTGCGCCTCTGGCAGCGTAGCAATGCGGGTGCGGTGGTTGCCGTTGGGTTCGACAAAGAGGTGCATATTGCGCTTGTCGGCGCTCACCGTCCACCCCGCACCGGGTGCCGTCCACGGGTCGTTGCCGCCATAGACAAAGAGCATCTGCGGGTCGTTTTTCTTCAGATAATTTGCCACTTTGCGATAGAGCTTTTTTGAAAATTTCACATTCCTCAACTCCTTGGGCAGAAATATTTTACGCAGATAGTCGTGCGTATCGCGCACGGTGCTGTATTGCAAGAAAGGTTTCACATCGTAGGGATAGAAACCCAACTCGCGCGCCGCCTGCACAAAAAAATGCGCAATGGCGTTGTCCATAGCGAAGTACTCGGGACCGGAGTTTTTCAGCAGTTCGTTGAGCAGCACCTCGTTGGAAGCCGCCACAGCAGGAATATCCTCGACGTGGCGTCCCCATTGCCAAAACGCCACCTCGTATTCGAGGATGCAATAGTCGAAAATCTCCTCTACGGGTATGCGAAACGTATATCCTTTTTCGTTGCAAAAAGCCGTAAATGCGGGCATCAACTGCGCCTTGCGACGGAATACTTCCATTTGATAATCACGGATCATCGCACGATTTTCGGGGGTCGAGACATTTTTCAAAAAGGGGACAAAACGACGATCCTCAACCGACGTGCAGAGCGGCCCCACGTAGGGTACATAAATATCCACATCGTTTGGAAAATAGGCAGCATAGAGCATGGTGGTCGAGCCGCCTTTGCTGATGCCCGAAGCGATCCATTTGTTGGGATAGAGCGGGCGGAAAAGCTGAACGATGCTGTGTAAATCGAAGGCGGAATTTTCGGCTGTAAAATACTTCCAATCGACCACTTGGGGTATTGAACGATCAAAGTAACGGTGTTCGACCAAGATGATATTCGTATTGAAATATTTCGAGATCTCATCGCGGTATTCTACAGGCATCGCAAAGTTAGCATCGTACCCCTGCGTGATGATCATCGTCGGACGATCGTAGCCCACGTGCATCACAAGCACGCGCTGCGAAAACGTCCCCGCGGAAAGATCATGCCAATCGAGGGGTTGGGTGATCATCACCTCGTATTTTTCTTGAAACTCGTCCGTAGGCAGTGCCTTAATTTCGCACACGCCATTGAGCGCTGCAATATGCGCCTGAAGCTCACTCGCAGGCGCTCCGAGTGCGGTGGTTGCCGCCACAAAGAGCGTCACCCAGAGTAGTAAAAGTCGTTTCATCATCTTAAGATTAGTTTAAGCAGTAACAAAGGTAGTTATTTTCCGCGAAAAAACAAGAGAAATCTCCCGATCTGCATTGCCCTTTGCGCATTGTTTTGTACCTTTGTAGGGTATATTTTATTTTGCGAAATGAGAAAAATCCTTACAATCCTCCTCTCGACCCTAATGATTGCATCGTGCAGCAGCGGAAATTCGCGCGCTGCGGCTGAGAAACCCACACCCCAAGAGCCTACACGCTACACCTACGTGGTACGCGCGGTCTACCCCCACCTGACGACCAGTTACACGCAAGGTCTGCAATATCTGGACGGGCAACTGTGGGAGGGGACGGGCGAATATGGCGCTTCGGTTCTCCAACGGCTCAACCTGACAACAGGAGATGCCGAGGTGGTGGCACGGCTGCCGCACGCTGAGTTTGGCGAGGGGATCACCGTCTTGGGCGAGCATATCTACCAACTCACATGGACGTCGAACACCGCCCACCTCTACAACCGCAGCACGGGTGAAAAAATAAGAGATTTCCACTACCAAGGCGAGGGCTGGGGGCTGACTTCCGACGGACAGAAGCTCTATATGTCGAATGGTTCGGAGATGATCCATACGCTCGACCCGGCGACTTTCCGTCGCGAGCGGAGCGTGGCGGTGACCTTCGAGGGGGCGCCCGTACGAATGCTCAACGAGCTGGAGTGGATCGACGGCAAGATCTGGGCGAACGTCTACATGACCGACCAGATTGTGATCATCGACCCCACAACGGGGGTGGTCGAGGGGATCGTGACCCTCACGGGGCTGCTGGCAGCCGAGGATCGCACCGAGCAGACCGACGTATTGAACGGCATTGCCTACGATGCAGCCACGTCACGCATCTTCGTGACGGGCAAGCGGTGGAGTAAATTATTCGAAATAGAAATTGTGAAAGAGTAATGGCACAACCAAACATACAAAAAGAGTTGGAACGCCGCATCCTGCTGCTCGACGGCGGATTTGGCACCATGGTACAACCCTATAAATTTTCGGAAGAAGCATACCGCGGCGAGCGCTTTGCCTCGTCGGCGCACCTACTCAAAGGGTGCAACGACCTGCTGTGTCTCACACAGCCCGACGTGGTGCGCGAGATCCATGCCAAGTACTTGCAGGCAGGCTCGGACGTGGTGACCACCAATAGTTTCAACGCCAATGCGCTCTCGCTCGCCGACTACGGTCTCTCGGATGAAGCCTACGAAATCAGTCGCGCCGCAGCATCCCTTGCGCGTGCCGCAGCCGATGAATTCACGGCTCGCAACCCCCAGAAACCCCGTTTTGTCGGCGGCTCAGTGGGTCCTACGAGCCACACCCTGTCCATGTCGGCAGATGTCGATTCGCCCGCGGCACGCAATGTGTCGTTCGAGCAGATGAGCGACGCCTACCGCGAGCAGGTGCGCGGTTTGATCGACGGTGGCGCCGATCTACTGATGCTCGAAACCTGCTTCGACACACTGAATGTCAAGGCGGCAATCTTCGCCGTCGAGGAGCTTTTCGCGGAGGGTTGCCGACGGTTGCCGATTGTCATTTCGGGGACGCTCACCCCTTCGGGACGCACCCTTTCGGGGCAGGAGGTCGAAGCTTTCTATGCCTCGGTGGCGCATGCCGCTCCACTTGCCGTGAGCCTCAACTGCTCGTTTGGCGCCAAGGCTTTGTTGCCCTACCTCGAACGGTTGTCCGCTGTGGCAGAGTGCCGCGTGGCCGTCTATCCCAATGCGGGACTTCCCAACCTCATGGGCGGCTACGACGAGACCCCAGCGATGTTTGCCGAAGATATGGCTGAATATATGCGTCGCGGTTTGCTGAACATGGTGGGCGGATGTTGCGGCACAAACCCCACGCACATCTTCGAACTCTCGAAGATCGTCGGCACGTTCACCCCTCGCCCACTTTCCACCCCCAAACATATCACCACGCTGAGTGGATTGGAGCCGCTGCACATTGTTCCCGAGGCGAACTTCATCAACATCGGCGAGCGCGCCAACGTAGCTGGCTCGGCAAAATTTGCCCGCCTAATTCGCGAACACAACTACGAGCAGGCGCTTGCCGTGGCTCGCGACCAAGTGGAGGCTGGGGCGCAGGTAGTAGATATATGTATGGACGACGGATTGATTGACGGCGTGGATGCCATGCGCACTTTTCTGCGTATGGCGGCCGCAGAACCTGAGATTGCCCGCGTGCCGACCATGATCGACTCCTCGACGTGGGAGGTTCTCGAAACGGGACTGCGCAACGTACAGGGCAAAAGCATCGTCAATTCGATCTCACTCAAAGAGGGCGAGGCGGAGTTTTTGCGACGGGCAACACGCGTGCGCGCCTCTGGAGCCGCGGCAGTGGTGATGCTCTTCGACGAGCAGGGACAGGCCGATACCTACGCCCGCAAGATTGCCGTGGCGGAGCGTGCCTACAACATACTCACAGCAGATGGATTCCCTGCCGAAGATATTATTTTCGATCCCAACGTCCTCGCCGTAGCTACGGGCATCGAGGCGCACAACGTCTATGCACGTGACTTCATCGAAGCGGTGCGCTGGATCAAGACGCACCTGCCCTACGCCAAGGTGTCGGGCGGGGTGAGCAACCTTTCGTTCGCCTTCCGCGGCAACAACGCCGTGCGCGAGGCGATGCACTCGGCATTTCTCTACCACGCCATTGCCGCAGGCATGGACATGGGCATCGTCAATCCGCAGCTGCTGAAAGTGTATAGCGAGATCGAACCCGAACTACTGGAGCGGGTGGAGGATGTGATCCTTTGCCGTCGCGACGATGCCGCCGAGCGGCTGTCGGAGTATGCACAACGCGTACACGCCGACCCCACGCAGAGCGCACAAACTGCCGACGCATGGCGCAGTGGCACCTTCGAGGAGCGTATTGCCCACGCCATGTTGAAGGGAATGACCGATTTTGTGGAGGCGGATACACTCGAAGCCTACCACGCTCTCGGCACGCCTATGGCGGTGATCGACACCTTGTTGATGCCCACCATGGAGCGCGTGGGCGAGTTGTTCGGAGCGGGCAAAATGTTCTTACCTCAGGTGGTCAAGAGCGCTCGCGTGATGAAACGCGCCGTGGCAGCCCTCACCCCCTATATCGAGCAGGGCAAAGAGGGTGCAGCCACCAAGGCGGGCAAGATCATCATCGCCACGGTCAAGGGCGACGTACACGACATCGGCAAGAACATTGTCTCGGTGGTCATGGCGTGCAACGGCTACGATATAAAGGACTTAGGTGTCATGGTCGCCGCACCACGCATCGTCGACGAGGCGGTGGCATGGGGGGCAGATGCTATCTGCCTGAGCGGACTGATCACCCCCTCGCTCGACGAGATGATCCACGTCTGCGAGGAGTTGGAACGACGCAAACTACAAATCCCTGTGGTGATTGGCGGCGCCACCACCTCCGACGTACATACCGCCGTGAAGATCGCCCCTGTCTATTCGGGTGCGGTAGTTCATTCGGACAACGCCAGCCGCAACAACGCCATTTTGGCGCAGCTGTTAGGCGAAGATCGGGATCTCTACATCGCCAAGGTGTGCGCCGATCAACAAGCACTGCGTACCGACTACAAAAATAAGCAACAAGCGCAACTATTATTACCCCTCGCCGAGGCGCGCCGCAATCGTACATCCAAGCCCACCTCGCAGATCGTGCGACCTGCCCACACGGGCAAAATGGTCTTTCCCGACTTCGACGTCGCAGATGTGGAGCCGCTGATCGACTGGAACTTTTTCTTCCCCGCATGGGGGCTGAAGGGGCGCTATCCAGAGATATTGGATCATCCCGAAAAGGGGACGGAGGCGCGCAAACTCTTTGCCGATGCCGAGGCGTTGTTGGCGCGCATTCGCGACGAGCGGTTGCTGAAGCTGCAAGCCGTGGTGGGGATCTTCCCTGCCCGCAGCCAAGGTGATGACCTATTTATCACGGACGCGCGCGCACGCGAGGTGCAAATGCCCATGCTGCGCAACCAGACCCGCGGACAAGAGAACCTCTCGCTCGCCGATTTCATCGCTCCGAAAGGGGATTATATAGGTGCTTTTGCCGCCACAGCAGGCGTGGGGCTGCACGCACTGACCGAGCAGTTTCGCGCCGAGGGCGACGACTATAATGCCATACTCGCCAAGTTGTTAGCCGATCGGCTGACCGAAGCTTTTGCCGAGACATTGCACGCATTTGTGCGCCGCCAGATGTGGGGCTACGAGCAAGGCGCCGAGTTGACCCCGCAACAGATCATCGCGGGCGAGTACCGCGGTCTGCGCATGGCTTTCGGCTACCCTGCTGCCCCCGATCACGCCCTCAAAAAGCAAGTTTTCGAGCTGTTGAGCGTGGGGCTGACCACCGAGATGAAGCTCACCGAGAACCACATGATCGACCCCGGCGAGGCCCTCTGCGGCTTGCTGCTGAGCGACGCTCGCTACTTCGCAGTGGGGACGATCGACGCGGTTCAAGCCAACGACTACGCCAAGCGTCAAGGTGTAGATATAGAGACTATTAAGAAACGGATACCGAATAACCTATGAACGTTGTAGAGATCATCCATGCCGCGATTGCCGAACATCGCACGCGCTTTGCTTTCGAGCTGCTGCCACCCCTCAAGGGTGACGGTAAGGGCGGCGTCTACGATGCGATCAACCCACTGGTGGCGTTCGATCCCGCCTACATCAACGTCACCTTCCACCGCGAGGGGGTCAAGCAAACTTTGCAGGCAAACGGAGAGATCGAGCGACACATCGTGCGACGTCGCCCCGGGACGGTGGGCATATCGGCGGCGATCCACAAAAAATATGACATCGAGGTTGTTCCGCACATCATCTGCGGCGGCTTGTCTCGCTACGATGTGGAGGATGCGCTGATCGACATGGACTTTTTGGGGCTGCACAACGTGCTGGCACTGCGGGGCGACAAGTCACAAACCGAGCAACACTTCACCCCCCACCCACAGGGTCATGCCCACGCAGAGGATTTGGTACGGCAAATTGCTGCCATGAACCGCGGCGAATTTGTCGACGGTGAGGTGGAGCAATGCCACCACTCCCGCTTCACCATTGGCGTAGCGGGCTACCCCGAGATGCACAGTGAAGCGACGGATGCCGCCACCGATCTGCGCCACCTCAAAGCCAAGGTCGACGCTGGAGCGGAGTACATCACCACGCAACTTTTCTACGACAACCGCCACTATTTCGACTTCGTGGCGCGCTGTCGCGCAGCAGGAATCACGGTGCCGATCATCCCCGGCATCAAGCCCATTTCGACCCTGCAACACCTCACGGTGCTGCCGGGCATCTTCCATGTCGAGATCCCCGAAGCTCTGCGCCACGAGGCAACGACACACCCCGAGGCCGTACGCACGGTGGGCATCGAGTGGGCGACCATGCAGGCACGCGAGTTGCAAGCCGCAGGGGTTCCCGTGATCCACTTCTACACCATGGGGCGCACGGACAACATCGAAAAAATCGCACAAGCGGTCTTTTAATAGAAGGATATGATGACACCAATCGAATTTCGACGCCACCTGCACGCACATCCCGAACTTTCGTTCGCGGAGCAGGAGACTGCACACTTGATCGAGGAGCAATTGGCGGCTGCCGCAATTCCCACGCGACGCATCGCCTCCACAGGGGTGCTTGCCACGATCGAGGGGCGCGGTGATCGGCATCGCGCCGTGGTGCTGCGTGCCGACATCGACGCGCTGCCCATAACGGAGCTATCGGAGGTGGCATGGCGATCACAAAACACAGGGGTGATGCACGCCTGCGGACACGATATGCACGCCGCCGTACTCTACGGGGTGCTGCTGCACTTGGCTGCCACACGCGATTTCGAGGGGACCATCTTCGGGCTTTTTCAACCCGGCGAGGAGTGCAATCCGGGCGGAGCATCGCTCGTACTGGCGGAGAATCCTTTCGAGGGTTACCAGATCGAGGCGGTCATCGGCGAACACGTCGAGCCGCAATTAGCCGTCGGGACACTCGGCTTCAGAGCAGGCAAATACATGGCTGCCAACGACGAACTGCGCCTGAAGGTGCAGGGACGGGGCGGTCACGCCGCACTGCGCGGTGAGCTGCACGATCCTGTGGGGGCTACGGCACAGCTCATTACGGAGCTGCTCGCGCTCAACACCGAGGAGTGTGTACTCTCGATCGGCAAGGTCGAGGCGGCAGGGGCGACGAACGTGATACCCGACAATGTATCGCTGGAGGGGACGTTGCGTACCTTCGACGAAGAAAATAGAAAAAACACAAAAGAAAAGATAGAAACACTTGCTGCACAAATAGATAGTCAGCACCGAACACACACCTTGGTCGACATCAACACGGGCTATCCGTGTGTGGTGAACGACGCCGCTCTGACCGAGCAAGCGACCCACTTGGCTGCTCAACAAGCCTTGGGGATCGAGATGCTCCCCTTGCGCACCACGGCCGAAGATTTCGGATACTACGGCACCCGCTACCCCTCGCTTTTCTACCGTTTGGGAGTTGGCACCGCCGCAGGACGAACGCACACGGCACAATTCAACCCCGACGAAGGGGCAATCAACATCGGCATCGCGTTTATGGAAACCCTTGCCGTGAAAATTCTAAACAGATGATACGAAAAAACGAAACACAGACGACCGAGCGACAAAAGCCAGTCAAATCATTCGACCGTAAAACGTTGATAACAAATATATTCCGCGAATTTCCAGAAAAGAAATTTTCCCTCAAGCACCTCGCCTCATCCACAGGCGGTGCCACCAAGGAGGGTCGGCGCGAGACGGGAACAGCCGTCGAAGAGCTGACTGCCGAAGGGCTGATCGAGGAGTGTGGATTCGAGAAATTCCGTCTCACACCGCGCAATATTCCCCACATGACGGGGGTGGTCGATATGATCTCAACGGGATCGCTCTACGTGCGCGTGGAGGGTCAGGAAAAAGATATTTTTGTCAACCAACGCAACTCACTCAACGCCTTGGACGGTGACACGGTGGATCTGGTGTTGACGCTCAAAGGGCGCAACGGCTCGCCCGAAGGTGAGGTGATCCGCATCGTCGAGCGCAACAAAAAACGCTATGTCGGCGTGGCTGAAGTGGGCGAAAATCAGATTTTTGTACGCTGCGACTCGCGCCGTATGCCCATGGATATCTACCTTTCGAAACGCCAATATCCCGATCTGAAAGATGGCGAGAAGGTCGTCATCCGCATCGCCGATTGGGCAATGGGAAGCAAAAGTCCTTCGGGCGAATTGATCGAGGTGTTGGGCGTGGCAGGTGACAACGACACCGAGATGCACGCCATTCTCGCCGAGTACGACCTACCCTACCACTTCGAAGCCGAGGTCGAGCAGGCGGCTCATGCCATGCAGAGCCAGATCACCAAGCAAGACTATGCCGAGCGCCGCGACTTTCGCGACGTGACCACCTTCACGGTCGACCCTGCCGATGCCAAGGACTTCGATGATGCCCTCTCGGTACGCAAAGTCAAGGAGGGCGTTTGGGAGATCGGCGTACACATCGCCGACGTGACCCACTACGTGCGTCCGCAGTCGATCATCGACACCGAAGCCGAAGCACGTGGCACATCGGTCTATCTGGTCGATCGCACCGTGCCGATGTTGCCCGAGCGGCTCTCGAATGAGCTATGCTCGCTGCGTCCCGACGAAGAGAGCCTCTGCTTCTCGGCGGTCTTCACCATCAACGAGGGGCTGGAGCTGCTCGACGAATGGTTCGGTCGCACGGTGATCCACTCCAACCGTCGTTTCACCTATGCCGAAGCCCAAGAAATCATCGAGGGCGCACACGGTGACTACGAAGAAGAGGTACTGACACTCAACCGTTTGGCTCAAGCACTGCGCGCCCAACGTTTCAAAAATGGGGCGATCAGCTTCGACCGCGACGAGGCGAAATTCATCCTCGACGAGAAGGGCAAGCCACTGGGCGTCTACTTCAAGGAGCAGAAAGAGTCAAACCAGATGATCGAGGAGTTCATGTTGCTGGCAAACCGTCGGGTGGCAGAATTTTGCAGCCACAGCACCAAGAGCGGCAAGAAGCTGACCCGCACCATGGTCTACCGTGTGCATGACACCCCCAGCGAAGAGAAACTCGACAAGTTCCGCACCTTCATCCTACGCTTCGGGCATATCTTCAAGGCAGCAAAAGGACCCGCAATCGCCAAGGAGCTGAATCAACTTCTGGCAGAGGTGAAAGGTACCAGCCAAGAGAACGTGATCTCGACCATGGCGGTACGATCCATGGCAAAAGCCTACTACACAACCGATAACATCGGTCACTACGGATTGGCATTTCCTTTCTACACCCACTTCACCTCGCCCATTCGCCGCTACCCCGATATGATGGTACACCGCCTGCTGGCACGCTACCTCGACGAGCAGAAATCGGCCGACAAAGAGACCTTCGAGAACCTCTGCGCCCACGCTTCCGACCGCGAAATTGTCGCTGCCGAAGCCGAGCGCGCCTCGATCAAATACAAAATGGTCGAGTTCATGAAGGAGCGCATCGGCGAGGAGTTCGACGGACACATCTCAGGACTCACCGAGTGGGGAATGTATGTGGAGTTAGACGCAACGCACATCGAAGGAATGACCTTCCTGCGCGACATCGAGGGCGACTTTTTCCAGTTCGACGAGGAGCGCTACGAGATTTTCGGACACCGCACAGGGCGTCACTTCACACTGGGCGATGCTGTGCGCATCCGTGTGCGCCGCGCCGATCTTCAGAAACGACAACTCGACTTTGAGCTACTGCTCGACGAAAGTGGTGGCACGGAAGAGACTGTCACCGAGAAGATTGCCCGCGAAGCACGCCGTGAAAATGACGCTCGCAACGAACGAGGACGCAGAGGCAAAAGCGGAGGTGCCAAAAGTACAGGTTCCGCACGCCGAGGCAGTTCGAAAGGCGCCCCCGCCGCAAAATCAACACACACCAACCACCGACACAAATAGAAATGCAAACGATCTACGATAAATGCCGCCACCGCGAACCACTCACACGCCTCGAAGCCTACCGTCTCTACGACGAGGCTCCGTTGCCTGAGTTGGCGCTTTTGGCGGACGAAGTGCGACGTAGTGTGGTTCCCGATCCGCAGGTGGTCACGTGGCAGATTGACCGCAACGTGAACATCACCAACGTCTGCATCTCAGGCTGCAAGTTCTGTAATTTTCACTGCAAACCGCACCAAACCGACCGCGCCTACATCACCACGCGTGACGAATATCATCAGAAAATAGAGCAGACACTCGCCCTCGGTGGCGACCAACTGTTGCTGCAAGGAGGTCTGCATCCGCAGTTAGGTATCGACTTCTACGAAGCATTGTTTCGGGATCTCAAGGCGGAGTATCCTGCGTTGCGACTGCACGCATTGGGTGCGCCCGAAGTGGCGCACATCGCCCGCATCAGCGGATTGACGACCTTGGAAACGCTGCGTAGGCTCATCGACGCGGGGCTGGACTCACTGCCCGGAGCGGGCGCTGAGATACTCTCGCCCGAGGTGCGACACGCCATTTCGCCCGCCAAACCCTCGGTCGAGGAGTGGCTGCACGTGATGCACGAAGCGCACACGCTCAACCTGCCGACCTCCGCCACGATGATGTATGGACACATCGAAACTCCCCATCAACGAGTGGATCATCTGCTTGAAATACGCGATTTACAGGCGCAATGTCCCGCGGGAAATCACGGCTTCATCGCCTTCATTCCATGGATTTTCCGTTC
>JAVXFC010000019.1:0-20556 GCA_036658095.1 Alistipes sp.
CACAGACACAGACACAGACACAGACACAGACACAGACACAGACACAGACACAGACACAGACACAGACACAGACACAGACACCCGCAGCTGCGCCCACAGCCGCAGCCACAGCCGCAGCCGCGCAGCCGTACCCTACCGCCCTTGCCTGCTCAACCACCCGTACCCGCACACACAGCAGCACCCACAGCCGCGCAGCAGCACCCCACCGCCCTCGCCTGCTCAACCACCCGCAGATCTTCGAGAGGTGAAGTCGATAAATTCAAACAGCTTCGTAACAACCAAAAAACAAGCAGTGCCGCCCACTAAGTGGACAGCACTGCTTAAAAAACTTGCCCGCGGTTAAACCGCCAGCATATGTGAATTACAACGCCTCGGGGCAAGTAATGGCACCCTTATAAAGAGGCTCAAGGATCGTAACGTCTGAGAACGTAGAGGTACGCGTACACTTCTTCGTGTTTGCAGACGAAGGATTAGGTTTCTCATCATTCAGAATCCACGTAATGGCATAACCAGACAGCGGATCGTCGTAGGAAGCATAAGCACCAATATAAAAATCGACATCACTATTAGGAACCAAAACGTCAGGTTCGAAGCCCTTCGAGTAAGCACTGAAGTTCTTCGCATTCTGCAAACGCATAGTGATAGGGTAGAACTCATAGATATAGCCATTGCCACCATTATAAGCCTTGCCTTCCATTCCGACATTCTTGCCGTTGGTCTTTTCGCCAATCAAACGAACCTCAACATCCAAACCGCGCAGACCATTGATGATCAACTCACTCGCCGAAGCCGTGTAAAGTCCTGTAAGAACATAGACACGTTTGAGATTTGCCGAGGCAGCCAAAGCTTTCTCAACCAAAGAATACTCACCCTCGCCCGTCATCTTGTTACCGATCTTGTAGACACGTGGCTTCTCCGTGACAGCACGGTCTGCATTATACTGCGCGGAGCAGTAAACGGCATCTTTATAGGCATCGCCAACAACCAGCGTACCCAAAACCGCACTCGACAGAAGGTGACCACCCTGATTGTAACGAAGATCGAGAATCAAGTCAGACATCTTCCCGCCTGCCGAATAGTTCAACACCTCAAAGGTCTTGATCAAATTCTCATCGTAACCCATAAGGAACTGGCTGTAAGCAATGTAACCAATTTTTACATTGGGATCTTTCGGTGAGCCAATAACACCCTCGAAAAGGATAGGATTATAGTCGTAGTTGCCCGCCTTCAACGTGACAACACCAAGGTTTTCAACCTCGTAGTTTTTGGAAGCATCGTCCCATTTGATGTTGACCAAAGTCAATTTGACAGAAGAACCAAGGTTCTTGGGGAACAACTTTGCCTTCAAGGAGTTGTAATTGCTTGCCGTAACCGCCGTGCCATCGACTTTCGTGATGAACATACCACGACCAGTCGCCTGCTGCGTACCGGGAATCGCGGTCTTAGCTGCGGGCGATTCCTTGATCACACCAAGAATGCCGATGAAGGAACCAAGGGCTGTCTTGGTGAAGGAGACACCCGAAAAACCGTAACCAAAACGCACGTCCTCACCTACACGCGAAGCACCCGAAATGCCGCCAGCCTTCGTCTTTGTGATATAGGTATACCAATGGTGTTTGCCGTCTGCATCGAAATAGCCATCCTCTTCGTTGGCTTTGTTCTGAGCTGCAACACCCTCAAGACCCTTCTTCAGAAAAGCATCAGAGGTCAAATTGTAGTCAGGAGTCAGTGTATTATACTCCGTATTCCAAAGGTAATGACTCGACATATATTTGTCAACCATCTTGTTGATGGCTACCTCGTCGCCCTCTTCGGGTACGGGAGGATCGACTGGTGTTTCAGGATCGTCACTACTGCACGATGCCATTCCAATTGCAGCAAAAACAGCTGCTAACATCCAAAATTTAATTTTCATAGTTTTACAAGATAAAAAAATCACACGCAAACCGCTCAGCCGTGACCTTGCGATCTGCGTGCGACAAGTTAAAAATCAGTTAATTATTTCAGCAACTTCTTAGTTGCATTAGGATCGTTGAACTTACCGTCCTTGCCCTTGCACAGCACGTAGATAGCCCGTACGTCGGGTTTATTCGTCCCAAGCTTCGGAACAAAAACGTTCCGGAACTTTTGCGCAGGAACGAAACCTTCTTCAAAACGATCATACATACGCACCGTGATAGGATCCGCAACTGCCGTCTGACGAGCAAGAATGGTCTTCACCATTTCGTTCGAAGACAACACCTTGTCGTAGATCAACACATAGCAGTCGGTGCAATTCTCATCGGGGGTGATTGTGAAAGAAGCCTGTTCGTTAGCAAATCTGAAGCCCGTCAGAGCAGCTGTTGCCGTTCCCGTCATATCAAATTTGGTGGTCTTCACAGCAATTTCCTTGAGCATCGTACCATACTTGCCGTCCTTGTCCATGGCCAAAGCAAAGAACAAGTAAGTCTCGTCGGACTCAAGTCCAGTCAACGTTACTTTGTGCGAAGTGGGATCAGCGGTGAAAATATGCTTCTGAGCATTCTTTACCTTCGACATATCCATAGCCAGCGCATTCTTCAAATCCTCGCGCAGACCACTGTAATCCCTCGTAAACGCATCAACAGTCATGCACACATAGAGTACAGATGAACATTCAGCATTCGGAACGAAAGTAACCGTTGCCGACTCTGCCTTTGGCTCGCAGGTATACGTGTAGGATGCGCTGCTTGAGTAGTCGAGTGACTCGGTACGTACAATTTTGGTCGTCAAAGCACCAATAAAGCCCTTTGCATCCAAACCAACAGCGTAGAATACATAATCCGTGTTCGGTTTCAGGTTATCAAACTTGAAATGTTGCTTGAGATCGGTCTGTGCCGCTGTGGTCAACATCTGCTCCTGAATTAACGTTTTTTCACCTACGCCCTCATATTTAACTTTCGGACCATAGAGGATGTAGTAGCTTGCACAACGCGTAGCTGTCAGATCCAATACATAGGAGGTCTTCGTGATGTCTGAAGCTACAACCTCTACCGAAGCTGCATCTGGAGCAGTGGGAGCTGCATAGGCATAATTGCTGAAGAAATTAAATTTAATATTGTCTTCTGCATTGGTCGAATACTCACCTTTGTCATTGCAAGGAACAATCCACAAAGTCATAGGTGCTTCCGCCATCCACGCACCGCTAAGGAAATGCAATTTCGCCTTCATGCTACCCGTGTAGTTGTCTTCTATGAGATACGAAGCAGCCTCTGGAGAGGCGAGTTTTGCCAAAACAGAGGTGAAAGTGTACTCCTCCTTCATAGCCAAACCTGCGTAGTATTTAGCGCACTTGCCATTTTTCTTAAGATCAATATGACCGTCCATATGCGTCAAATCCGACATAATGAAGTCGACATAAGGACGCGAGGTGATGCTGATCGCAAAAGAGTCGGTCAACAAATCGCCTTTGACAGTTTTCGCCATTGCATAGGCCTCGAAAACATAAGGTGCCGTCGCTAAATCGACAATTTTAATAACCGTACCTGCGGGAACAATCTCCGTCGTCTCTTTCCACTGCTTGCGCGATTCTGTATCATCAGGATTCTCACCCTCGATAGGAATATAAGTGGTGTACATAATTTTTGTTGCGTTCTCTGAAGTCTTGAGCGTGAAGGTTGCCGTGTTGTCTTCCGTAGAACGCTTCAGCAGCGAAAGTTTCGGAGCTTCAGTCGGCGTCGAAACACGCGTAAAGACCTCTTCGCTGGTGTTGGCGCCGTTGTAGGCCACCGCCACAATCACATATGACGATGATGCTACGAGATCGCCAACCGTGAAGGTCTTCTTCTCACCACCGTCCACCTTCGTAAAGGTGTACTTTTTGGCTTTGTAATCCTCCAACGTAGGGCAAGCATAGCCGTAGCTTGAGGCGTCTTTGGGGTTCAAGGTGAAAGTAAGTTCCGTCAAGGAAGTCTGCTGCACATTGGAAATTGTGATTGAAGGAAGCTTATCGCTCGTGTCGTCTTCGCTGCAACCTGTCATGCAACCCAAGGTCACAACAGTCATAAAGAGAGCGACTATGCGAAATAATTTATTTTTCATAATGCTTTTTTTTAAGATCGGGTGTGCAACAAGGATGTCACACACCCGATCGGGTTATTCATCTCTCGTTCAAAAATTAACGAGTATGATTAGTCTTCAGAATAGAGGGCTGCGCAGGGGCATTCATGCGAAGCGGATTCACAGAGAGCATACTCGAAACAATCATCGAAGGCTCAAACTGGAGGTAAACAACTTTACCTGGTACACCCTTCGCACCGAAAGGCATAGCGATAGCTATTCGCTGTGTGTACTCCGTAACAATCATATCCAAGTGAGCTGCATTCGGTCCATGCATAGCCGAATCGCCCATGATGATATCACGCAGGAAGGCTACTTTCTCCTCTTCAGTAGCTCCTTCAGGTGTCTTACCATCGTAAAGCTCATAGCGCAACTCCGTTACATCATCGTTGATACCGAAGTTAACATCCCAACGGTAAGAACCGTCCGATTGTTTAACCACTTTGCCCTTAATTGTTGCCACAGGGTTCGGACCACCAAGGTTGTTCTTTGTTGTGAATTCCTTGCGGAACAACGGGCCCATGCGACCTAACGAGTCCTCAGCAACCAAGAAGTAGCAGTACTTCTTATCAGGCTCAAGTGCATTGAGTGCGCCCGGTTCGGTGGTTGTGTAAGGAGCTTTCAACGTGAAGAAATCTTCATCTTTGGTCAACAGGTCGACGATAGTCTTGTAGGGAGTTTCAGGATTAGTGACATCAACACCACCTACACGGTAACCCATCTCAACAGCATTCTCAAAATAAACCGTCGTACCAGAAGGAATTGTGTAGTTGATCTTCACAGCAGTTTTCTCTACGCTGGTGAACTCAGCTTTGATTTGAGCCAAAGACTGCTCCTGCTGATCCATGATAAGCGGCTTCGTTTTGAAATAGGTTCTTCTAAGCGGAGTCAATTTATTAGACTTGTTCATCGCTGTCGAAATAATGACATATTCAGTGTTTGGTTTCAGAATATAATCAATATCCTTGAAGCCATTGACCGAGTTGTGCATAAAACCACCATTGAACAAATCAACTTCTGCTGCATGATCATTAGGGTACGTATACTCAGAAACAGGCAGTGCGCGGTGGTAAGCAGCAGCGGTAACGCCGTTGTGGCCAGGATCAACATCCCAATCTGTAACGACCATAAAAGCACTCAATAGACTGATCGAATATGTATACTCAGCCGCTGGTTTCTTCTCATCCTGCAACGAAATATCTTGACGCGTATAAGTACGAGCCAAAACACCGTTTTTGTCAATACCTACAGTGATTGCTGAAACCGTCCAACCGGGGATAACATCCACACCAAACGGAATATAAGTCGGCAGGGCATCCTCTGTGCGTGGTCCCTGCTCAAAGCAGCAAACAACGTCACGCAGTTTTTCCGCACCAAATTCCTTAACGAAAGCTTCCACATCAATAATAGGCATAACCATCTGGTAGTAGCCTGAGCAATCCTCGTTCATGGTGTAAGCGTACTCCACACCACGATAGTCAGAACGAAGGTTGATAGCAACCTTAGGATCACCAGTCACTGCGGGCTTATACATAGGCACAACAAGTTTGTTGACCTCACCCACGCCATTACCGTCCTCTTGGAGCGCACCGCAAGTAAGAATTACGTAATCAATACCTGAAATAAATTCAGCTTGTTTGAACTTCGAATCGAACCAACTGCCTTCAAAAGGAGCATTCATAGCGTAGCCAGCATTACCAGCCGAAATCACACCAAAAAGATGATTGATGATATATTGCTCTTCAGTCAAGTCTTTGTTTGCCTTGCGAGCCTCGAAAAAATCATTTTGGAATTTAATATAGGGCATTACATCCAAACGATAGGTCGGAATATCAATACCCATCTTGGTCGTGAATTCAAAACCCTTAGACGTCGTGTGAGCAGTGATGGTTACACCCTCTGTTGTCTCTGGCACCGAAGTGTAATCAGCTTCGGTAGGTGGGTTCACAGGACCGACCTCCTCAGAGTTCGGATCGTCATTCGAACATGACATCGCAGCAGTCGAAACCAACACAGCAGCGAGCATGAATTTCATTAATTTTTTCATTGATTTTTTAGTATTTTTGGTTTGTAATTAGTGAATTAGTTGTTTGCTTTGTTTAATCGATAAGCCACCGAACCATTGTTAGCAGCACACTCGGCGATGTTGTTGATCTCGTCGGCTTCATTGACGACATAAACCACCACTTTCAAATTAGCAAGCGTCCAGCCTTCCGCAATCTCAACTGTGTATTCCTTGGTCTTCTCCACATTGGCAGCCAGCGCTCCCAATGTATCACCATAGATAGTTTTCGAGAGCATCTTACGAGTCACATGGTTGTGTTCGAAGTTCTCATTGTACAAAGAACCATCGAGTTGCGTATAAACCAACCCGTTTTCGATGATGTAAACACCCACACGATACGTACCGCCTGTGTTTGAAGTTACGCCAGCCGTAATGGAGAGCGTTTTACCCGAAACCACGGAGTTGATACGAACGCCGCACGTAGCCGCGTGATCCGCCAACGACTGAGCAATGGATGCATCGGTTTTGCCATAGATATTGGTCGATGTCGCCGTTGAACGACGCAAATCGGTCACCGTAGCAGGGAAGCTATTGCCCACATTAAAGGCATCGTTGATCGTTTTGGTCTCAGGAATAAGCATCGGTTCGTCCGATTTACCCCCATGGAACGCCATTTGGATAAGGCGATCAGGATATTTCCCGCTGGCAAGAACATCAACCTGACGTCCCGCTGTGGGGCAGAACGAACACCATGTACCAGTCAGTTTCATCACACAAACATTGCGATAGTACTTTTCGTCTTGCTTTTGTTCTCCCGTAGCTGTAATAATAACGCTATTCGAGACCAAATTATTGTAACGAGCTTCAAATGTATAAGCACCATTTTTGAGTGTCGTAAACTCTGTCGATGCTAATTTTGTCTCCTGCTTCACACCGTCGACTGCCGTCAAAAAGATATCAGGCATCACAGTCGTGAGATCTGGTTTGATCACCGTGAAGGTAACCTTGTCAGTGCCATTGGCTGTGAGCGTCTTCTTCGAAGGCGTCAGCGTCAGTGCATCATCGGGAACTGGCTCCTCGTTACTATTGCCCGAACAAGCGGAAAAGGCAGCAGCACAAAGGGCAAAAGCCACGATGAAAATTGTTTTTTTCATACTCTGTTATTTATTATATTTATAAGCAATCAAACCTTGTACGGGACAAGTTGCTGCGTTGTTACCGATAAACTCGTCGTTCACGTTGTTCAATGCGCAGACAACCACACGCATATTCTCAGCCACCCAGCCAGCCTTGAGCGTTGTCGAGAACTGCTTGGTCTGCTCTGCATTGGCAGCCAGCGTACCTAACTTATCTCCAAAACGTGAGTTCGACAGAATTTCACGAACCGTGTTATTATGCTCGTAACCTATCTGACCCGTCTGTGTGCCAATAATTTTATCTTCAACCAAGAAAGCAACAACACGGAAATCACCTGCTTCCGAGCTCTTCACTTTGGCTGTGAAATTCACTTTGCGCGTTGCTGCATCAAAAGTCGACTCAATTGCCACACCACAGATCGCAGGATAACCGTCCATCTGATGTTGAAGACCGCTCTTAATTTTATCAACACTGGGACTGCCCATCTTCGAAGTAGGCACCAAATCCAACACCAAGGCGGGGAATCCTTCAACACCAAAATCCAAACGATACTGCTCTACAACAGGAATCTGCATGGGGTCTGCCCCCATACCATTCGAATGGAGTGTTGTACGAACTATACGATCGGCATACTCCTCTCCATGTTCGATTCCGTCGATGTTCTTATCCGTTGCAGGACAAGATTGACAGAAAATCGAGGTAAACTGCATCAACAACACGCGACGGAAGAAGGTCTCTTTTGTTTCCTCCTTAGCAGTGATAGTAACGCGATTCGAAACCTCCTTCACACCTTCAGCGGTGTAGCGAGCTTCGATCGTATAGGCGCCTGCCACTTTGGTTGAGAACATATTCGTTGTCAGCTTGACATCAGCAGCACCATCGGTACCGATCTGCCAAAATTCGACACGCTTCGTAACATCTTCCGCACCTTTTGTAGCAACGAGCTTCGCAGCATCAATTCCATTGGCGGTAATCGACGTTCTTTTTGCCTGCAACGTCAGCGAACCACTCTCTTCCTCCGAATTTGAATTACCAGAGCAAGAGATAAATGCGGCCGACACGAAGAAAAGCAACGTAGTTGCAACAATTAATAATGATTTTTTCATCGGAATAAGAGCTTAGTCGTTCAATTTATAATCAACAGAACCATTAACGGGGCAAACAGCAATGTTGGTAATGACAAATTTACCCTTCGCATTTTCCTTCATCACATAAACCACCACGCGCGTGTCTGCGATCGACTCGTTTGCATTCAGCTTAACAGTAAAGGGATCTTTGGGAGTCCAAATATCGCCATCTTTTTTGTCACCAATCAGACCACCAACCAACGAACCTTTGTCCGAGCCAAAGAAAGCACGTGCCGTATTGTTATGACGATAGGTAGCGTCAGCACCTGCCTGCGAAGCAACCAAATTATCAACCAAGATAGCACCTGCAATAGAGTATTTACCTGCTTGAACAAACGCAACTTCGGGGGTAATTGTTGCAACCTTCGTCGTTGCATTAGCAGCCGAAGTGATGCGGATACCACAAGCTGCAGGAGTTTCTTTCATTGATTTTTTGATGTCGCCCACAAATCCGAAAGGAGAAGCACTGGACACCTTCGCACTCAAATCAATTACTGCATTCGGGAAAGCTCCACCAAGACCAAACTGACTATTAAGCTCAGGGGTTTGTGCAATTTCAAACGGATCAGTCTGACCCCCATTACCTTGATGCATGGCCAAACGAACCAGACGATTAGGAAGAATCGTCTCAACTCCGTCGAGTGTTTTACCCATCAAAGGGCAGTTAGTACACCAAGTGCCTGTCATTTGAAAGATACCAACGTTACGGAAATACTTCTCATATTTCTTGCGATTAATACCCGTGACCGCCACCACGTTCGAAAGGACACCATTGTAACGAGCTTTATATTCAGATGCACCGTTCATACAAGTGGTAACCGTCCCAACTTCCGAAACTGCGCCCGTGTTATTATCAACGAACAACATGCCTTTTACATGAGTAACATCAGTGCCATTTTGGTCTACAACTTTGAAGGTAGCGATCGAAACACCATCCGCTTCAATTTCTGCTTTGTCAACCGTCAGCACCAGTGCCGTCGGCTTCTCCACAACCTTATCGTCACCATCATCGTTACCCGAGCAAGAGGTGAGAGTTGTAGAACAAAGCCCTACAAAAGCAGCCAGTGTGATATAAAAATACTTTTTCATCTGTTTTCTTTGTTTTTGGTTTATATTGTGATCATTGGATTAGAACGAAATGGTCATGGCGAAGTTGAAACCTGTGTAAGCAGGCATCATACGGCAGACACCACCCGAGCAGACATAACCTGCACGGTTACGACCGTAGCTCAACTGCAAACGGGTGTGCGACTGCGCAAAGCTAATACCGCCATTGTAGTAGTGGAGCTTATCTGTTTTCAGACCCTCAACGCTACCGTGACCAGCGCGGTTGTTGTACATATCGCTCACGTAAATGCTCCATTTGGGAGCTACGTTAAACTCGACCAAAGCAGCCATCCAGTCGCCCTGATCCTCCTGCGTGGTCAGGTATTGAAGCTCCCAGCGCAACGAGTATTTCGAGTTAAATTTATAAAGCATATCTGCCACAACAGTGTGTGTAAGAGCTGTTTCAGCCGTCACACCATACGAGTGATTCAGCTCCTGCATCGAGTAGAGCATCGTCAATTTGAAATGACGACCGATCCACTTCTCGAAGTCGGCATTGAAGTCGCGGAACAAAAGATTCTGAGCTTTCACCTTGCCTTTGCCGTCCTGCAAGCCGTAGTAGGTTGCGAAGTTAGCATGTAATTTCATACCACGTTTGCCACCCAGTGCTGTACCCTTGCGAATCGCATAGTAGACGTCAATTTGACCACCGATCTCACCACTCATATAAGTCGTTGTATTGGGGCCGGGATAGAACGTACCAATTTGCGGCGTGTAGGGATTCAACGTAGTCAACATATAGGTGTATTGCATACAAGCAGCAGGGATATAGTTGATCATATTGCCGATGCTCGTGTTGTCCATCATGATCTGCGATTGCATATACTGTAAGCGGCGACCCGTAACGAAGACACCCAAACCATTGTTATTGTAGCCCAATTCAAGCAGCTGTGCATTGCCTTTTCTACCCCAATACTCTTGATCCTCACCTATTTTGGTCTCTTGGAAGTAAGAAGTACCATTGTCCACATACTCTGCTTTAGCCGTGAAACCACCCGTCTCAAGGTTGATGCGAGCCGAGTAGCCCATGCGGTTTGGATTCATATAATCCTCGTAGATCGGTTTGATCTTCTGGAAGCGGTTCAAAGCCGAACCCTCGACAAAAAGGCTCGTATTCTGCCAGCCGAAAAGCTCCGAAAGACCGATGCTCAGGTCAGCACCACGCACCTGTGTGTCGGTGTCGTAGAGCATACCCAGACGAGGTGTACCCCAAATGACCTTGGCGTTGATGATGTTCTTATAAGAATAGGTAGCGCGCGCACCCAACAATGCATTGTTGGTACCGAGCATACGATCTTCCCATGCGCGGAACAGCAGACCGCTACCAAACTGATCGTAGAATGTACCGCCTGTGACCGTGAAATCCTTATCCGCCCACTGAACATAGAGGTTGGTAAGTTTCGTACCGGTCAACTCTGTCGGGTAACCCTGCAAAACAGGAAGGTAAGACTCCAACTGGAGACCTGTTGTGAAGCGACCTTTTGTGTAGTCCAGTTTCAGGTAGTTGTTGGCACCCACATGATCCTTCGGGTAGGTAGCCTTTGTCTTCTCGTCGGGACGATAGATAATGGAGTTAGTCTCGAAGCTGGCAGAGAGCCAACCTTTCTGATTCTCGTTATTTTCCGACTCGTCGGTTTGGGCATTTGCAGCTAAGCTGGTGCAACAAAGTGCGCCAGCCAGCAGTAGGGAAATATATTTCATGTGTAGAATCACTTATAGTTTCTAATTTTTATTTGGTTTGATGTTCTTTGATGACACGCAGCAGTTCGGTCTCGCAGCCAGGGGTGTAGCCCGTGTGAGCATAGACAATTTTGCCCGTTCCGTCAACCACAAAAACTTGAGGAATTGAATTGACATTCATAGCACGCTTAAGTTCTTGGTTTTTGTCGTAGAGAACTGTAATATCCTCCCAACCGTTGCCAGCAGCCATAGCCTTTGCCTTTGAAGCCGAACGGCTGTCGTCCACTGAAACTGCGATTACGCGGAAATCAGCCATCTCTTTCCAATCTTCCATCACGTCATTCACCGTGTTCAACTCGCGGATGCAAGGTTTGCAAGTCGTCGACCAAAACGAAATAATCATCGGCGTTTTACCGTCGACCATCGATGCAACAGAGACTAATTCGCCCTTATCGTTTTCGATTTTCACATTAGAAATTTGTGCAGTAGCACACGTAGCCGAAAAAACCAAAGCAACGGCTAAAAGTAACAAGTTTTTCATAATTTAGATAGTATTGTAATAGTTTGTAGTCAAAATCCTTTATTTATCTCAATTTTCGAAAGATTACACAATTATACCGATTACAAATTTATGTGTTAAGTGTTAATTTAATAGGCATATAATCTTATCAAAACTGTGCAAAAACCTAAAAAGCGGCCTTTTAAGCAGAAATTTTGTGCGAAAAGGCCCATAAAAGGACCAAAATTCAACCATTTGCCCAAATAAATTCGCTCGACCTCTATGTTCAAAGCAAACGCCCATACACCTATATATATTGTGCCGCGTGTGCTTTTGTTGCAACACACAGCATCAAGGGGTAATTGATTTTCGATACTCGGTCAGCGACATCTTCGTGTAACTGCGAAAAAAACGGTTCATGGCTGTCTGAGTCGGGAAGTTTAATTCCAGTGCAATCTCCTGCATATTGTACTGGGGGTCACGCAACTCCGCCTTGATTTTCTGAGTGATGAACTCCACCAGCCACTCCTTGGCCGAGAGTCCGCACGACTCCTTGACCACAATGGTTAGGTAGGTCGGGGTGATGTTCATCTTGTCGGCATAAAATGCGACATCCTTGTGAGCAACATAGTGTATGGCAACCAAACCAAAAAATTTATACGTCAGCTCCTCCTTGCGTTGATTGGGCAAAAAAGCAGCCTGCTTGGTCTCCCCTTTATAATATTGGTATAGATCCATGTAGAGCGTAGCAAGGGTGAAGATGAGCAGTTCGCGCCGTAGCTCCTCCTCGGCAACCGTCGAGCGACGCAGGAGGAGCGCGCAATAACGCTTGAAATCATCCCGCCGCACATCATCCGTCATGTCGAAAGAAAAATGTTCCTGCATGAAGAGGAAAAATTGGGGTGTAAAACGTCTCATCATGCTGAACACATCGTGAAACAGGGTCTGTGGCACCACAAAGAAGGAGATGGCAAAGTCGGGACTCTGCGCCACCAACGCCACAGCCTGCTGCGGAAAGAGGATAAGCATCTGATTTGCCGTCATGCGATGCGAAGATCCGCGGACAGTGAAATCAGCCCATCCTTTCTCACATAGACCAATCAGACTGAATCCAATAAAGAGCGGATATTGGGACAGGGGAATATCTGCGGCTCTCTCAGAGATGATGAAATCTTTTTCTAACATGGGATACAAGTGTGCGCTTCGTATACTAAATTGGTCAAAATTACAACTCAAAATGTTAAAACACGAAAATATATATATAAACGCACAACATTGTTTGTTTATTGCACAATACAACGATAAGATAAACAAAAAGACCGCGACTTACGTCGCAGTCTTTCGTCAAACTAAAAATCATATGGGTGGAAGATGGGTCTCGAACCCACGACCTTCGGAACCACAATCCGACGCTCTAACCGACTGAGCTACGTCCACCATAATCGACACGTTATCGCCGTATCGGAGTGCAAATGTAATACACTTTTTCTCGCCAAACAAAATTTTTTCATAAATTTTTCGACAAATGACAAAATGGCAGGCTCTAAGGTCGTATTTGGCACATTTACCTGCCAAAAAACGCTTGGCAAACTTCTTGATAGATAGAGAGAGCAAAAAGAAAATAGAAATCAAACATACAACAAATTAAAAATTGTAAAGCTATGAAAGTAAAACCATTATCAGACAGAGTGCTGATTCTTCCCAACCCAGCGGAGGAGAAGACAGCCAGCGGACTCATCATTCCCGACTCTGCGAAGGAAAAACCATTGGCAGGAAAAGTCATTGCCGCAGGTCCCGGTACAACAGAAATTAAAATGGAAGTCAAAGCTGGCGACGAGGTTCTCTATGGCAAATATGCTGGTCAAGAGCTGCGCATAGACGGTGTTGACTACCTGATTATGAAACAAAACGACATTTTAGCAATCATCTAAGAACGCATAAAATTATGGCAAAAGATATTAAATACAACGTCGAGGCACGCGAGCTACTCAAAGCTGGCGTCGACGCATTGAGCGATGCAGTGAAGGTAACGCTCGGACCTAAAGGTCGTAACGTGATTATCGACAAGAAGTTTGGCGCTCCGCAGATCACCAAGGATGGCGTGACCGTGGCCAAGGAGATCGAGTTGGAAGATCCCTTTGCAAACATGGGCGCACAAATGGTCAAGGAGGTTGCTTCGAAGACCAACGACGATGCTGGCGACGGCACAACCACAGCTACGGTTCTCGCACAGTCGATCATCGGCGTGGGCTTGAAGAACGTCACTGCGGGTGCAAACCCCATGGATCTGAAACGCGGCATCGACAAAGCGGTGGCTGCGGTGGTGGCTTCGCTGCGCAAGCAGAGCCAGACTGTCGGCAACGATATTGCTAAGATTGAGCAGGTTGCAACGATCTCGGCAAACAACGACGAGACCATTGGCAAGCTGATTGCCGAGGCAATGAACAAAGTGAAAAAAGAGGGTGTGATCACCGTCGAGGAGGCAAAAGGCACCGAGACTCACGTCGAAGTGGTCGAAGGTATGCAGTTCGATCGCGGCTACATCTCAGCCTATTTCATGACCAACCCTGAGAAAATGGAGGCGCAGCTCGACAAGCCCTATATCTTGATTACGGACAAGAAAATCTCGACCATGAAGGAGCTTATGGGCGTTCTGGAGCCTGTGGCACAGAGCGGACGTTCGCTGTTGATCATCGCCGAAGATGTCGACGGCGAAGCTCTCTCAGCCTTGGTAGTCAACAAATTGCGTGGAACACTGAAGATTGCAGCTTGCAAAGCTCCGGGCTTTGGCGATCGTCGCAAGGAGATGTTGGAAGACATCGCAGTGCTGACAGGCGCTACGGTGATTTCGACCGACAAGGGGATGAAAATGGAGGATGCGAAGCTCGAAATGTTGGGTACAGCCGAAAAGGTATCGCTCAACAAGGAGAATACCACCGTGGTGGACGGTGCAGGCGCCAAAGAGGCAATTGCTGCCCGCGTAGCACAGATCCGCAACTCAATCGAAAACTCGACATCGGACTACGACAAGGAGAAGCTCCAAGAGCGTCTGGCAAAGTTGGCTGGTGGCGTGGCTGTCCTCTACGTAGGTGCTGCGACAGAGGTTGAGATGAAAGAGAAGAAAGACCGCGTGGACGACGCACTGGCTGCAACGCGTGCCGCAGTCGAAGAGGGCATCGTACCGGGCGGCGGCGTGGCATACCTGCGCGCTGTGGCTTCGCTCGAAAAGCTCAAAGGCGACAACGACGACCAAACAACAGGTATTCAGATCGTGAAACGCGCGATAGAAGAGCCTCTACGTCAGATCGTTGCCAATGCTGGCGGCGAAGGTTCGGTGGTGGTGAACAAAGTGAAAGAGGGCAAAGACGCCTTCGGTTACAATGCGCGCGACGACCGTTACGAGGATCTGCTCAAGGCGGGCATCATCGACCCAACCAAGGTGGCACGTGTGGCTCTGGAGAATGCCGCGTCGATTGCTGCGATGTTCCTGACCACGGAGTGCGTGCTGGCGGAGAAAAAATCCGAGCAGCCCGCCATGCCTCCAATGCCCGCAGGCGGCATGGGTGGCATGATGTAACACACCTATATATATTAAGAGGGGCGACAGAAATTTCTGTCGCCCTTTTTTAGGTTCCAATTTCAATTGCAGTAATTGCGGGGAGTTTGATTAGCGACCCAAGAGGATGCGCGCTTGCTCGAGTGCAGCAGGTGTTATCTCACTTCCCGACAACATTTTAGCGATCTCCGTAGCGCGCTCATCATCGTTCAATCGAGCGATCGAAGTCTGCCCATCGCGCTTGTAGACCACGAAGTGCGTCGTACCTTTCGACGCCACCTGCGGCAAGTGCGTAATGTCCACCACCTGCATGGTCGTCGCCAACGTGCAGATAATCTGCCCCATAGCATCGGCAATTCGTCCCGAAACACCCGTATCAATCTCATCGAAAATGATCGTCGGCAGCTGCATTCGTTCAGCAAGCAACGCCTTGAGTGCCAGCATGACACGCGACATCTCACCGCCCGAAGCCACCCGTTCGATAGGCTGAGGCGTCATGCCACGATTTGCCGTAAACAAGAACGCCACCTCATCGCGTCCCGAGCGGGTCAATTCGCCCATATCGGTCAATGCAACATCGAAAATCGTATCGGGCATACCCAGCTGCACCAAAGTCGTAACGATCTGTTTACCAAAAGCTGGCGCAGCCTTTGCACGCACCGCATGGAGCTTCGTCGCCAGTGCCTCGGCCTTGGTGGTAGCCTCCGCAATCTGGCTCTCCAGTGCCGTGATCTGCTCATCACCATGGACAATCGCGCCCAAGCGCTCCTCATATTTATCCCGCACGGCGATCAACTCCGCAAGGGTCGTTGCACGGTGTTTCTGCTCCAACGAATAGAGAATATTCAGCCGATCATCCACCTTCTGAAGGCGCGCTGGGTCGGCATCAATACGCTCACTATCAGCTGCAACTGTATTATTAATATCTTTCAGCTCTTCCAGTGTCGAACGTAAACGCGCCGCCAACTCCGTCGCCTGCGGATAGCTCTCACGAAGATGCGTAAGCGATGTTTCAGCCACTTTGAGCTGCGGCAAAACGCCCGTTAGCTCGTCATCGAGGGCATTGCGCAACGCGGTGAGGGTCTCGCCAATCTGGTCGGCATTTGCCAACACCGCCTGCTCGATCTCCAACTCCTCCTGCTCGCCTTCGCGCAAATTCGCCGCCGTAAGCTCCTCTGTCTGATAACGTAACCACTCTTCGTCTTTACGATCGCTGGCACTTTGCTCGCGCAATGCCGTCAGCTTCCGTCGCAATTCACCAACCACGGCATAGCGCGCCGCATACTCCTCACGCAACGCACCGCAGCCCGCGATCGTATCGAGCGCCGAGGTGCGAAACTCTTCGGAGGAGAGAATCAGATTTTGATGTTGAGAGTGAATATCAAGCAGTTGCGCACCCAAATCACGCAGCTGCGTCAGCTGCACAGGCAGATCGTTGATGAATGCGCGACTCTTGCCCGCAGGGGTGATCAGGCGGCGCACGACGGTCTGCTCGGCATAGTCGAGGTCGTTGGCGTCGAAAAAAGGTTCCAGTCCGCGCCCCGCAAGGTCGAACGTCCCCTCCACCACGCAGTTACGCGTGTTATCTTTCATCGCCGAACCCTCGTTTTTGTTGCCCAACAACAATCCGAGCGCCCCCAATAAAATGGATTTTCCAGCACCTGTCTCACCCGTGATGATGTTCAGATGCGCGTCAAGCTCCATTTCGAGCTTGTCGATTAAAGCGTAATTTTCAACAACGAGACGGCGTAGCATAAGCCTCTTATTTTAAGAATGTTTCGATTTTGTCGGCAATGTGCGCGGCAACGTCTACTTTGGACATCAATGGCAGGTCGGTACGCCCCGCGCGGTCGATGAGTGCGACCTTGTTGGTGTCGCCACGAAAGCCCGCACCCGCATCACGTAAAGAGTTGAGAACCACGAAGTCAAAGTTCTTTTTCTCCAATTTTTGCTCAGCAGAGGCGATCTCGTTATCGGTCTCAAGTGCAAAACCCACCAACAGCCGTCCTTGCTTGTGCGCGCCCAATTCGGCGGCAATATCCTTCGTGCGGCGCAGTCGAATCGAGAGGTCACCGTCGCATTTTTTAATCTTCGTATCTGAAACTTCGGCAGGCGTATAATCCGCCACAGCGGCACACATCACCGCGCCATCTACCGTCTCAAACTCCTCGACAGCAGCCCTATACATCTCATCTGCCGACAACACATCGCGCCGTTCAACCCCTTGCGGTGTGGGAAGCGACGTGCGTCCACTGATCAGCGTCACCGCCGCGCCACGCCGCGCCAACTCAGCAGCAATAGCATAGCCCATTTTGCCCGTCGAGTGGTTCGACAGGAAACGCACGGGGTCGATCGCCTCGATCGTAGCCCCCGCCGTCACAAGGAAACGTCTACCTTGCAGGCTCTTTTTTTTTTCGGATTGGTTGAACAGCTCCTCCACGGCGCGCACGATCTGCTCTGGCTCCGCCATGCGACCCTTGCCGCACAGCCCACTTGCCAGCTCACCCTCGGTGGAATCTATGACCTGCACTCCGCGCGCAGCAAGCGTTTCGAGATTTTGCTGCGTAGCCGCGTGGGCATACATATCCAGATCCATGGCTGGAGCGATCGCCACCACACAACGCGCCGAGAGGTAGGTGGTCAACAGCAAGTTGTCGGCAATGCCGTGCGCCATTTTCGCCACGGTGTTTGCTGTGGCAGGGGCAACGAGCAGACAATCAGCCCACTCGCCCAACGAGACGTGTGAATTCCACGCTCCATTCTCAGGGTCGAAAAATTCGACTAAAATGGGACGCTTCGAGAGCGTCGCCATGGTCAGCGGAGTGATGAATTGTTTTGCCAAAGGGGTCATAACAACCTGTACCTCAGCACCTGCCGTCTTCAATAAACGACAAAGTATCGCCGCCTTGTAGGCAGCGATGCTTCCCGTGATACCCAGTAGTATGTGTTTACCCTGCAACATGGCGCAGACGAGCCGTTAGGCCTCTTTGATCTCTTTGTGATCCTTGGGATCCTTCACTTCGGGACCGTCCTTGTAGAACAGCTCGTGATCGAGGAACTCCTCCGTAGCGATGATCGCGGGTTTGGGTAGACGCTCGTAGTAGCGCGAAATCTCGATCTGCTCCCGGTTCTCGAAGGTCTCCTCCATGGTGTCGGTGGGCGACGAGAAGTCGGCGAGTTTGCGATTGAGTTCGGTTTTCAGCTCCGCAGAGATCTGGTTAGCACGACGCGCGATGATATTCACCGATTTGTAGATGTTACCCGTCTCAATATCCAAATCCCTCAATTTACGAGTGATGGTGTTGTTCGGAATGTTCTTTTTGATCTCCATCTTATTCTGTTTTTTCTTTGTTGTTCTTATCCAAAAAATCCTTAGCGTGCCGTCCCATGCGTTCCAGCTCCTTCACGTGTTCCGAAGCAGGAAACTCCTCCACGAACGAGTAGTAAGAGTCGAGCATCGAAAGGTAACGGTCGATCCGCTTGCTCTCGATCGAATTGGATGCCAATTTGTAACTCGAAACCACGGTCAGATACATGATCTGTTCGCGATGGTTGCTGGCAGGATATTCGTTGAGCGCGTTACGCAGGGCGATGATCGCCGATTTGTAGCGTCCTATCTTGTAGTAAGTGTAGGCATTATTGTAGGTCTTATCATATTGACGTTGAAGCAATATCGAGTCTATTTTTTGAAATTCGTCCATGCGTTCACTCTTCGGATAGCGCGACATAAATTCGTTGATCGCCACCCGCGCATGCCCTGTCATGGTCTGGTCGCGCGTAGGTCCGGGGGACATATAGAAGTAACACAAGGCATACATTCCCTCGACATCCTCGATGAAGACGCTACGTCCAAATTGACGGCGGAATTGGTCAAGTTGCTCAGCAGCAGCCTCGTAATTACGGCTCTTGAATTTACAGCGAGCCGTAAAAAAGGCGATGCTATCCGCACGCGTTGTTGCGTCGTAGATATGCTGCACCCCTTCGAAAAGAGTTACTGCACGCGACCATTTTTCGGCGGCGTACAGCTCCATCGCTTTAGAGTATATAAGGTCGGAATTTCCGCTTCGGAGAATGCGATTCACTCCGGCACAACCCGTTAGCAGGCTCAGCAAGAGCGCTCCGCACAGGAGATGTAACCACGTTTGCTTCATCAAAAATTCTTTTACAGCGCTTTAGGGTACAAAGCTACGGAATATTTCATGATATCGCAAATAAATTTTCACAGTTTCAGCGATCCGCGCCGATTATAAATAGGTATTAAGCACTTTGTAAGATGAAAGATTTGGAAAATAGGAATATACTCTTTATCTTTGTAGTACGTTTGAATTAGGGTTCTGACCTCCATTGGTCGGAATTCTTTATTTTTTATGTTTTAGAAACAGTTTTGAATTATGGCAAAAGAGATTATTTATCTGACGGCGGAGGGTTACAAAAAGCTCAAGGACGATTTGGATCAGATGCGTTCGGTGGAGCGTCCCGCAATTTCGGCGGCTATCGCCGAGGCTCGTGACAAGGGCGACCTTTCGGAGAATGCTGAGTATGACGCTGCGCGCGAAGCACAGGGTCTTTTGGAGATGCGCATCGCCAAGATGGAGGATACCTTCTCCAATGCTCGCGTGATCGACGAATCAAAAATCGACAAAACCAAAGTGCAGATCCTGAGCAAGGTAACGTTGTTGAACCACAATAACAACAAACAAATGGCGTACACCATTGTTGCCGAACACGAGGCAAATCTGCGCGAAGGAAAACTGGCTATTGGTACCCCGATAGCCAAGGCGTTGCTGGGGAAGAAAAAGGGGGATCATGTGGATGTTGTCGTGCCAGCAGGCACGCTCCACTTCGAGCTGCTCGACATTTCGATTTAGCAAACAGACATATGTGTTTTTTACGCCCTTCGAGCAACCGAAGGGCTTTTTTTTTGATAAATCATAAAATGTAGCTGCTTTTTCATCTGTTTCCACTATCTTTGCCCACGTTATGACACACGCATTGCGGAAAATAGGTTACTCCTGCACCCTCCTACTGATACTCTTGACAGCTATCATTGGGCAACAAGTGCATATTTTCACCGAGGATCCGCTCCACTTTGCCGCCCACTGCGGCGACTTGCTGCCCGACACGGGAGCCCAAAGCTCGGTGGTCGAAAAATGCGTGGTCGACACCTTCTGTTTCTACCCCTGTGTCTGCACCGACCTGCCCCACTTCACGGCCTATTTCATCGTCCTTGAGACACACATCACCACCGCCACCTGCTCGAAGTTGGCGGGTACTATGCGCCTGCGCTCACTGCGCGCGCCCCCCGCAACGGTCTGAATAGCCCATTTTTACCTACTTTAATTTCAAACCGTTGATCGAAGACGTCTCT
>JAVXFC010000020.1:0-19908 GCA_036658095.1 Alistipes sp.
TGCGCATCATTGCTGGTGGACTGGAGACGGTGGCGACCAAGAGTTTAGAGCTGTGGCTGGCAAACTACTTTGCCGCTAATGACGTTACGACCATTGTGGTGGGCAAGCCCTCGCAGATGAACGGAACGCCGTCGGAGAGTTTCAAATATATCGAGCCGCTCGTGGCGCGCCTGCGTCGTGCCTACCCCGACAAGGAGGTTGTCCTGCACGACGAGCGTTTCACCTCGGTCATGGCGCACCGCACGATGTTGGAAAGTGGCATCGGCAAGATGGCGCGCCGCAACAAAGCATTGGTGGATAAGATTTCCGCCACGATTATTTTACAAAGTTACATGGAATATAACAAATAGTATGATTTACCCAATCGTTATCTACGGATCGCAAATATTGCGCAATAAATCCGAGCAAATCACACCGGACTATCCCGAAGTGAAAAAATTGGTCGAGGATATGTTCTCGACCCTCGAGGAGGCGGAGGGCGTCGGTCTGGCTGCTCCGCAGATCGGCAAAAATATCTGCCTGTTCATCGTCGACTGCACGCCGTGGGGCGAGGATCACCCCGAATTGGCGGAGTTCCGTCGCGCCTTCATCAACCCCGAAATTTACGAGGTGTCGGACGAAACCAGCCTTTTCAATGAGGGCTGCCTGTCGTTGCCGGGTCTGCACGAGGATGTGCGTCGCCCTGTGGCGATCCGCCTGCGCTATCTCGACGCGGATTTTGTGGCGCACGACGAGGAGTTCACGGGGTTGCCTGCACGCGTGATTCAGCACGAATACGATCATATTTTGGGCGAGGTTTTCACCGATCATCTTACGCCCTTGCGTCGCAACCTGCTGAAGAGTAAGCTGCTGAACTTTTCGAAAGGCAAATATCGTTGCTCCTACAAAACCAAGTAGTGCGTTATATATACCTAAAAAATAAGCTCCGACTGTCATGACAGTCGGAGCTTATTTTTGGTTGATAGCTTCTTAGAATTTGTAGCATCCGCCGACGCTGATCAGAACGCCGTTTTTGCGATAATCGTCGAACATGGGCTGCCACTTCAAGCCTGCTGTAAGATCCCAGTTGCTGGTCACAGCATAGTCGAATGCGCCACCCAAGTTGATGCCGACCGCCCATTTGCCGATGTCGTTGGCGGTGATACCAGCCAAGGGATAGATCGCCCAGCCGCTGCCCAGATCAAAGAGGTAGTGTACGTCGCAACTGATGTCGACTGAACAGCCGTCGTGCAACAAAGCTGTGATACCCGGTTCGATGCGCCATGCATCGGTGATGCTGTAACGCGCTGCTGCTCCGATACCGATTACCGCATCACCCACATTGGTGTAGAGCGACATTTTTGGCATGATGCCCCATTGTCCTTTGTTTTGAGCCGAGGCTGTTGTCGCCGATGTGGCGATGAATAGCGCCACAAGCGCTGCGATAATAATTTTCTTCATATTATTCTAATTTTTATTGTTCATTCGTAATTCAAAAATAGCATATTATATTCTGAAAATCAAATAATTTCAACCAAGTTTCTTTTTTTCATCATAAAACATGGTATCAACTTAAAAAAAGAGTCTGCAATCATTTGATTGCAGGCTCTTGATTTCCCAAATAGAGGATTTTACTTCTCTTTCAGCGCAGCGTGTGCTGCGGCCAAACGGGCGATAGGCACACGGAATGGAGAGCAGCTCACGTAGTTGAGACCTGCATAGTGACAGAACTCAACCGATGAAGGCTCGCCGCCATGCTCGCCGCAGATGCCACATTTGAGGTTCTCGCGGGTACCGCGACCTTTGAACACTGCCTCGCGAATCAGCTGACCCACACCGTTGCGATCGAGGATCTGGAATGGATCATTCTTCAGAATTCCCTTTTCGAGGTAGGTGGGCAGGAACTTGCCGATGTCGTCACGTGAGAACCCTAAGGTCATCTGTGTCAAGTCGTTGGTTCCGAATGAGAAGAACTCGGCAACCTCGGCAATCTGGTTGGCTGTGACAGCGGCACGGGGTACCTCGATCATGGTGCCGATCAAATAGTCGATTTTATCGTTGCGCTCGGCGAACACGCGCTCGGCGGTTGCGTCGATGATATTTTTCTGGTAGCGCAGCTCCTTGTGGTTGCCCACCAACGGAACCATGATCTCGATGTGGACGGGCAGCCCTTGAGCGCGAACGTTCATGGCAGCCTCGATAATGGCGCGCGTCTGCATCTCCGTGATCTCAGGATAGGTGTTGCCCAAACGGCAACCACGGTGTCCGAGCATGGGGTTGAACTCCTGCAAAGACTCGACCTTCTCGATGATTTTTTTGATTGGAACGTGCATATCCTCCGACATTTCGCGCTGACCTTTCTCATCGTGTGGCACAAATTCGTGCAACGGTGGGTCGAGCAGGCGAACGGTGACAGGGAAGCCGTTCATGGCTTTGAACAGACCTTCGAAGTCGCTACGTTGAATGGGCAGCAGGTTGACCAAAGCGGCGCGGCGTCCAGCCTCGTTGTCGGCGAGGATCATCTCGCGAATGGCTTTGATGCGGTCGCCCTCGAAGAACATATGTTCCGTGCGGCAGAGTCCGATACCCTCAGCGCCGAATGCAAATGCCTGTGCAGCATCCTTCGGGGTGTCGGCATTGGCGCGTACTTTCAGCAGCGCATATTTACCCGTGAGGGTCATCAGCTCACCGAAGTCGCCGCTCATGTTGGCAGCCATGGTGGCTACTTTGCCCAAATATACTTCGCCCGTCGAGCCATTGAGAGAGATCCAATCGCCCTCTTTGACCTGAAATCCGTTGACTTCGATCGTGCGTGCTTTGTAGTCGATCAGCATCTCGCCAGCACCTGATACACAGCACTTACCCATGCCGCGCGCTACAACCGCAGCGTGCGAGGTCATGCCTCCTCGCGCGGTGAGAATACCCGCAGCATCGAGCATACCTTTCAGATCTTCGGGCGAGGTCTCGATACGTACCAAGATAGCTTTTTGACCCGTCTCGGCGAATGATTTTTCGGCATCTTCGGCGAAGAAAACCACGGGACCCGTGGCTGCACCCGGCGAAGCAGGCAGACCTTTGACGATCACCTGAGCCTCTTTGATTGCTTTTTTATCGAAGACAGGGTGGAGCAGCTCGTCGAGTTTTGCAGGCTCGCAGCGAAGTACAGCGGTCTTCTCGTCGATGAGTTTCTCGTGGAGCATATCCATGGCGATCTTCACCATGGCAGCACCCGTGCGCTTGCCGTTGCGGCATTGCAACATCCAGAGTTTGCCATCCTGAATGGTGAACTCAATGTCCTGCATATCTGTGAAGTAGCTCTCCAAGTGGTGCTGAATTTGATCCAGCTCCTTGTAGACGATCGGCATCACCTCCTCCAACGAGGGGAATTTAGCCTTGCGATCTGCCTCCGAGACGTTCTGCGCTATCGCCCAACGTTTCGAACCCTCGATCGTGATCTGCTGTGGTGTGCGGATGCCGGCTACGACGTCCTCGCCCTGTGCATTGATCAGGTACTCACCGTTGAAGAGGTTTTCGCCTGTTGCTGCATCGCGTGAGAAGGCAACGCCTGTTGCCGAATTGGCGCCCATGTTACCGAAGACCATTGCCTGTACCGAAACGGCTGTTCCCCACTCGGCGGGGATGTTGTTGAGCTTGCGGTAGAGGATTGCGCGGTCGTTCATCCACGAACCGAAAACGGCGCAGATCGAACCCCAGAGCTGATCCCACGGATTTGTGGGGAAATCCTCGCCTGTTTGTTTTTTGATTGCCGCCTTGAATTTCGAGACCAATTCTTTCAGATCTTCGGTGGTCAAGTCGGTGTCGTTCTGCACTTTGCGAATCTCTTTCTGTGCTTCGATGATCACCTCAAATGGATCGTGATCCTCTTTCGATTCGGGTTTCATGCCCAGCACCACGTCGCCGTACATCTGCACAAAGCGGCGGTAGGAGTCCCAAGCGAAACGGGGGTTGCCCGAAAGTTTTGCCACAGCCTCCACCGACTGGTCGTTCATACCGAGGTTGAGGATCGTGTCCATCATACCCGGCATCGAGGCGCGTGCGCCCGAACGTACCGATACTAAGAGTGGTTTTTCTTGGTCGCAAAATTGGCGACCCGTGAGTTTTTCGATATTTTTGATTGCGCGCTCCACATCGGGACGCAAAATTTCGATCAATTTTTCTTTGCCCTGCGCGTAATACTCCGAGCAAACATCTGTTGTGATGGTGAA
This sequence comes from Alistipes sp., assembly GCA_036658095.1. Classification (GTDB taxonomy): domain Bacteria; phylum Bacteroidota; class Bacteroidia; order Bacteroidales; family Rikenellaceae; genus Alistipes. The sequence goes on from JAVXFC010000020.1 coordinate 4,206, forward strand.
TCCCGGTGGTACGGGGATTCCGATGCGATTCATCTCCGCGAGGTTGGCACCTTTGCCACCCAGCAACTCTCTCATTTTACCGTTACCTTCAGCTTCCTTGTTACCAAAGGTATAGACACGCTTCATGTCTGCCATAATTTTTGCTTCTAATATGATATAATTGTCCTGTTTCCTAACCTCCCGAATGGGGCTACGAAAGTACGAAACTTTTTTCACGTCACCAAATAATTTTATATTATTTGTTTTTTAGAACGTTGATTGATAGTTGATAGAAGGTATGTGTTTGGGCGTTTGTGAGAAATTCTGAAAACAAAAAGCTCAGAAAACGAAGTAAGCAAATGCGGGAAGTGTGCGACTGTAACCGCCGCGGTAGGCGGTGCGTTCGTAGGTGGGCTGTGGAGCGGTGCCGTCGCGACGCATCAACCAATGACGCGCGTAAACATCTGCACCATACGTGTGTAGCGCTGTGTCGATCAGTATTCGTTCGCGCATACGCCAGCCGTCGCGATAGCGAATTGTGCCGCGTCCTGCGCGCTCGGCGCGTGCGTGAGCGTCGTTGAAACCTAATTTGTGGGCGTGTTGGGTGGTGAAGCGCCCTGCGGCGATGAGTGGCACGTGGGGGTGTGTGGCGCGGCAGTCGGTCACGGCTTCTGTGGCGTAACGTGCATTGCGACAGATGAGTATGCCGATCGGTGTGCCGTCCACTTCGCCTTCGACGTAGATCCAGCCGCGCCCCTCGTCGGTGGCTGTGGGATAGAAACGATCGCCGTGGTAGAGCAGCGCGATGTCCAGTCCGTCGAAGCCGTTGAGAGTGCGGTGTAGGTAACAATAGGGTTCGTGGCACGCTGAGGCGAGGTCGCGCACCGCCTGTTCGGTTTCGACGCCCGCCACGGCGACGAGGTTCATCTGCATGGAGTCGATCACGGCGGCTATGTTGCGAATTTTGCGCTCGTATCTTTCTGATGTCCAGTGCAATCGTCCGTCGGGCGTGAAGTCTGTGTCATTGTAGAAAAGGGCGGGAATTGTGTCGTACAGTCGGTCGACGTCGTAGTAGGCAATGCTCATCTGCCGTTGGGCGCTGGCGCACAAACTGTGAACGATCAACAGGCTGAGCAGAAGCGATGTGGCGAGTGGTCGGGTCATGTGTTAGAGAGGTTCTTTGCGTATGGCTTCTATTATATATAGGTATGTGGGCGTTTTCATAAAATGTTTCTAAAAACAAGCCTCATCTTTTAACGGTTCCCGTTGGTGTTTATTTGAGCAGTGTGCAGTGCAGGGTGGTGGGGGTGGCGGGCAGTGCGTCGCGCAGGGGCAGGAGCATGGCGCGGTCGTGGGAGGGGGTGCCTGTGCCGAAGTCGAAGTGGTCGGGGGTGGTGAACTCCACTGGCGTGTCGCCTCCGTAGCCGAGAGGTTCGTAGAAGTTGCGTAGCTCCTCGCCGTCGGCGATCAACAGCAGCGCCGCATCACCTCGCTCGCGACATAGCGTCTCTGCCTTGCGCAGCAGCTCCGACGCCAAACCGTGGTGGCGAAAAGCGGTGGCGGTTGCCACGCCGTAGACGTAGGTTGTGCGCCCCAATTCGCTTTCGAAAGGGATGAGGTGAAGCATCGCCGTGAGGGTGCTGCCCTGCTGGGTGGTGAGTGCGTGGTGGCGGTTGTAGTAGCGGATCAAGAACGAGTCGATGAACGCCTCGTCGTCGCCAAACGCCTCTAACCACAATGCTTTTACGGCGCGCTCGTCGTCAAAAAGTCGTGTGGTGGTGTACTTATGTTGCAGAAAAGCAGGACGATAGGAGAGTTTCGAATGGCGGAGTCCGTCGATGCCGAGATCCTCCTCGCGGTTGATGAGCGTGAAATGGGGCGGCAGGTGTTCGGCGAAGAGCTTGTTGATGATCGTGAAGGCACCGTCGTAGTCGGTATCTGCTTTTTCGACATGGGTGTCGAAGGTGTGGTTGTTGACTGCCGAGCCGAAAGTGAAGGCTATGAGCTTGTCAGCGACATAGATGCAACCTCCGATCAGCCCCAGCGTTTCGAAATTTTCGAACGCACGTTGCATGGCGCGCTGCTCGGCGCACAGCTCCGAAGTATGCCCGTCGTGTTGTGCCTGTCGCCATTGACGTTCGAGCTGCATACACTCGTTGAAGCGGTCGCGTGTGAGAATTTCGTAGCGGTAATCGGGGTATTCGATGGTGAAGCGGTTGATGTGGTTGCGTTTGGCTTGGTAGTGACGTCCCGTGAGCTGACGCAGGTCGTCGGCGTGGTAGAGGTAATCTTCCAAGTCTCGATCCGACTCAGAGGCGAAAAGCCCCGTGTGGTTGCGGCGAATCTGGTCGTTCGCCTCGTCGGTGAGTCCAATGAGCCGCAAGCGCTGTCCGTGTGCCTCGGCATCGGCGTGCAAGGTGGGGATGATTGCGCTGAAATCGCCCTCGCCAACGGGTTGCATATAACCTATTTTCTCGCCGCCACCCATCTGGAATCGGATGACCAGAAAACCGTCGATCTCCGCCCATGCGCTGTGGTACATGAACTGCCAGCAGAACATATTGGCAAAGGCAAGGTCGCAGTTGCAGATCTCGGAGTGCAGTGTGTAACGTTCAATGGTCGCTTTATCTTCGAGTCTTACAGGCTTAAATTCAATCATTTGACGATGTAACTTTTCCGCTCTGCGTGAGCGTAATATTGTTGTATGAGGGCTTTGAATGCCCCTTCCAGCGTGTCGGCAGCCACCGTGGCGCCTGTTGCGCGCAGGGTGGTCGAGGCTTTCTGTTCGTCGAACTGGACGATCCGATCGCGTGTTACGGCGCGGAATTGCGCATCGTACGATACGCTCCATGCGGGACGAGTGGGTTCATTCAGCACGTCGCGTCCAAAGGCAAAGTAGGGTTCGCGGTTGCCGAGCAATCCCAGCACTGTGGGCATGAGGTCGATCTGTTGTGTGACTTGGTCGGTCGAGCCGCGCAATGCTCCGTCGGGGGTGTATAAGAAGCCGATGATGTGGTGGTTACCCGGATAGGTGCGGCTCTCTGGAGCGAACTTTTCGGACGACACGTGGTCTGCCACGAAGACAAATAACGTGCGGGCGAACCATGCCTCGTGACGGTAGCGTTCGAAGAAGTGGCGGAATGCCTGATCGTCGTATGCCACGCTTTTGTGAATGGCAGTGTAGCCCGCGGGGAGCGAGGTGGCGTAGGCGTCAGGGACGTAGAACGGGTGGTGCGAACTGATCGTGAAGAGGGCGGCGAAGAAGGGTTCAGGAAGGGCGGCAAACTCCTCGCCTGCGAATTGCAGGAAGGGTTCATCCCAGATGCCCCAGTAACCGTCGAAATCCTCCTTGCCGTGGCGTTGCTCGTACTCCTCGCGGCTGTAAAGGTGTTGCACACCTGCCGAACGAGCGTAGGCTCCGAAGCCCATGGAGCCTCGTTCCGAACCGCAGAAAAAGGCGGTTTCATAACCTTTATCTGCCAGAATGGCAGGTAGTTGTCGGCTTGCACCCAGCGATTGGGGCATCAGCACGAAGGGTGTTTTGAACGAGGGGATGCTGCCCAGCACGGCGGGCATGGCTTGAATCGAGCGTGTGCCGTTGGCGTACATCTGGCGGAAGCAGAAGCCCTCGCGCATGAGTGAGTCGAGAAAGGGGGTGAAGCCTTTGATTGCGCGGTCGGCATAGGCATCGGGCAGCAGATGTGCCGAGTGGTCGGCAGACATACTTTCCATGATGAAAATCACCACGTTGCGTCCCTCCAAGTTGACCGCCGCGGAGTCCACGGGGGTGTGTTCGGGCGAGAAACGACCCTCCAATTCCGCCTCGTCGAAGGTGTGGACGTACTTCACGCTGCCGCTGTTGCCAATGGTGCGCAGGATGCAAAATGGGTTGCTCAGGATGAGGTTCGCCTTGGCGTTGTCGGCAGCATAAAGGGCTGCATTCGAGAGGGTAATGGGTCGCGTCATACGCGTCATGCCACCCCGAACACCCGCAATGCACAGCCCCGCAGCACAGCCCAAAATGAGCGTGTGAACCGCGTAGTAGAGCCAGCCGCGCAGGGGCGACCAAAGGGGGGTGCGACGGCGATAGCCGATCGCCAGCAGGGCGATCATTGCCACTCCGAAGAGTGCCATGAACCAGTTCTCGGTCAGGAATTTAAGGAGCAACTGTCCCGAATTGGAGTTGTCGGCGAAGAAAATTTCGTCGGCCGTGAATCGTTTGTAGGTGTAGCGAAAATAGACCGCGTCGGCGAGGTTGACCGCCACCACAAGTAGCGCATTGACAACGACATAGTACCCAAACTGGAACCATTGATACCACTTGTGTTCGCGCAGGTGCAACGGCACGAGCGACAGCAGAACAAACAGCCCGTCGGCATAGACCACCGAGGCGGTGTCGAAGAGCAGCGCACCCCGCAGCAACGCCCCTAATTCGCCCCACGAGAGCGCACCAAGGGTGGTGAAGTTGTAGAGGTAAAAGACCGTCCGACAGAGCATCAGCACCACATAGAGTAGTGCGATGCGCCAGACGACCATGCCAAGTGCGGAGTGTGGTTTGGGTCTCATTACTCGCAGGCTTTCAACGACATATCGAGGGATTTGATCTGGTGGGTTAGCGCGCCAACCGAGATGAAGTCGACCCCTGTTGCGGCATAATCGCGCAGCGTGTCGAGGGCGATGCCGCCGCTCGACTCGGTTTCGCAACGTCCAGCCACCTTTGCCACCGCCTCGCGCGTGAGTGCAGGGCTGAAGTTGTCGAACATGATGCGATCGACGCCTCCTGCGGCAAAGACTTGGTCAATATCTTCCAGCGAGCGCACTTCGCACTCGATCGGAATTTGCTTGTTGTGTGCGCGCAGATACTCCTTGGCGCCGCGCACCGCTTTTTCGATGCCGCCAGCGAAGTCTATGTGGTTGTCTTTGAGCAGGATCATATCGAACAGACCCATACGGTGGTTCTCGCCGCCGCCGATCTTGACCGCCATTTTATCCAACACACGCATGCCGGGTGTGGTCTTGCGGGTGTCGAGAACGCGGGTGTGAAGTCCCTGCAAACGATCGACATAGACCGCCGTTTGAGTTGCCACGCCGCTCATGCGTTGCATGATGTTGAGCAGGATACGCTCGGCTTGGAGCAGTGTCTGCATTCGCCCCGAAACGTAGAAAGCCACGTCGCCCGGTTTGACACGTGTGCCGTCGTTCAGCCGTTGGTCGAATTGCGCCTCAGGGTCGAGACGATGCAGCACGATCTGTGCAATTTCGACCCCAGCAAGGATGCCTTCCTGTTTGCAAAGAAGCCGCATACGCCCCTGCTCGGAGGGGGGTATGCAGCAAAGTGAAGTGTGGTCGCCGTCGCCAATATCCTCGCGAATGGCGAGTTCAATCAGCTCATTGACAAAAGGTTTGTATTCCTCTTTCATATTTTTAATTCATGTTTTGCATGCCGACAAAGGTCACGCGGAAGCCCATGCAGTTGAAGGCGATGTTGAGTCCCGAATTGGCAACCGTTCCCGAAAGCTCGGTAATCAAGTAGCGATCATAGGGCGTTCCGCCCACGAAAGGTACGATATTATTGCCTAATAAAGAAGTCATGACGGCAGAATTTGCAAAGGAGATGTCGGGAACCGCCATGGTCAGCGGGGGCATTTGGGGGACAAAATGGGTGTTGTACATCCACAGCGTGAAGGTGTGATTGCCCTCTTCGAGCAGGCTGAAGTGGACATTTTCCCATGTGTAGGATGGTCCTCCGTCGAGCGGAATGACGCTCATCACGCCCGTGTAATCGAGCGAGATAAAGATCGGGTCGTCTTCCAGATCGCACGATGAGAAGGTGACGGCGCTGAGTAGCGTGAAGAGTAAGAAGAATTTTTTCATGATCAATTTTTTTTGGTTATAAGTTTATGTGTAAGGTAATGCCAAAGGTGCGTGGACGTCCACGTTGTAGAAATTCGTTGCCGATTGATTTGAAATAAAAAGTGTCGTAATTCCTGCCCGTGAGGTTCCGCCCCCAGAGGTCGATCGAGTAGCGCGCGTGTTCGAGGCGTATCGAAGCATCGAGCAGCAGGTAGAAGGGTTGCGTGAGGGTGTTCTCCTCGTTCCACCAAATGCGTCCCACACCGCGCAATCCGCTCGACAACACCACGTTACCCAACCATGAGACCTTCGTTGGTATCGTCCATGTGGCGCGCAGCGCAGCGGTATGTTCGGGGGAGTAGGGGATGCGGTTACCGCGAAAATCTTGCTTCCCGTTGTGGTAGCGGCGGAATGCAGCGTGCGTGTAACCATACGAGGCGCTGAGGTCGAAGTTGCGCCACAAGGTCGCCTCCACGGCAGCTTCGCCACCCAAGCTGCGGGTGCGTCCTGCGTTGGTCATCATGCGACCTGTGGTTGTCCCCTCGGGGAAGATTGTGATCTGCTGGTCGCGACACTCGATCCAAAACAGGGCGAAATCGCCGCGCAGGTCACCCTTTGCGGTGGTGAAATGTCCGCCCACCTCGTAGTTCCAGCTCTTCTCGGGCTTGTAGGTCACCACCTTGTCGATGTCGTAGGTGGCGCCGAAGCCCATGTGATTCATCATCTTTTGTTGCAGCACATCCGAGAACATCTGGGTGTTGAATCCACCCGCTTTGTAGCCCTTCGATGCCGAGGCATAGAGGCTGTTGGTGGGGTTAAACTCGTAGCGCACAGCGACTTTTGGCAGCACTTCGGTGAACGATTGCCGCAGCCGTCCCCCCTCGTCCAATCTCCAGTCGAAGGGGTAGACCTCGCCATTCGTGCGGTGGGTTTTGGTGTATCGGGCGCGGGTGAAATTGTCGTAGCGCAGCTGTGCATATTCATAGTCGACGCGCACGCCGAGGGTGAAGTGCCAATGCCCCGCGCGCAGGTTCGATTCGTGGTAGAGTGCCGCGCCGAGATTGGGCATACGGAAACGGCTCTCCAAGGGCAGCGAGTTGTCCGTCCATGCGTAGTTATAGTCGGGGTCGTGTTGGTTGGCATTTTTGAGAATTAGCGCGTCAATACCGTCACGCAGGAAGACCACGGGGGCATTCATGCGCCCGTGTTTGTAGAATCCGAAAGCCCCGAAGAGCCATTCGTAGGCGTGGTCGGCGTGCGAGCGGAGGACGACATCTTCGGTGACGATATGTTCGCGCACGGCTTGGCGCAGGGTGAAGTACGAAGCAGGGGTGAAGTCCTGATCCAAGACCATGGCGTCGTTGGAATATTGGTAGCTCGTGATCGACGAGAGTGAACCGATGGGGGTGTCGTAGCGCAACGTGAATCCATTGCTGATGTTGGTGCGGTCGTAGGTGCAGGGGTCGTTGTAGTTGATCTGCCCTGTGGTGACCGCTTCGTAGGGGTAGCCGCCTTGGGTCAGAACCGAAAATGAGGTGGTATTTTCGATGCTCACGCCGCGCCGTCCGCGCCACTGAAGCTTGAAACGCCCGCCGCCCATCTTCTCCCAGTCGCAGGAGGTGGAGGTGGCGAGGTTGTCGAAAAATCCGTCACTTTGGGTGTAGTAGAGTGCCACGGCGATGCCCAGATCATCGCGTAACTTGTTGTAGGTAGATGCGTTGAGCCGCCATGTGTTGCCACTGCCATACTCCATACCCAAACGCACCCCTTGGTACGAGAGCGGCGAGAGGGTGTAGATGTTGACTACGCCGCCCATGGTGTTGCGCCCATAGAGGGTGCTTTGTGGGCCGCGCAGCACCTCGATGCGCTCCACGTCGACCATGTCGAAATCGTAGTTGTTCTTGTTGAGTATCGGCACGTTGTCGACATTCATCCCCATGACGGGTTGGTCGATGCGCGCCCCCAAACCACGCACGTAGAGCGACGAGGTCATGCGCGATCCATAGTCGGGAATGTAGAAGTTGGGAACCAGCTCCGATGCCTCTTTCAGGGCGTGAATACCACTTCGTTGGAGTGTTCGGTTGCCCACGACGGTGGATGCAATGGGTTGGTTGCGAAGCACCAACCCCTGTTTTATGGCGGTCACTTGCACATGATCGACCTGTATGAGGGTGTCAATGGGCGTCTGCTCGGTGTGCGCTGCCGCACCGAGGGGGGCAGCGAGCAGCAGGAAGAGCAAAAAACGTCGATTGATTCGATTCATTGTCAGGTTGGATTTATAGGACAAAGAAACCGCTTTTTTGCCACATCTGCAATCCTCATTTGTGAGGGTTTTTACAGCGTGTCGATGTGGACGTAGCCGTTGGTCACGGCGTAGAGGGTCAGCCCCGAAACGGAGCGGATGCCGAGCTTCTCGATGAGGTTTTTGCGATGCGAAATCACCGTGGTCACACTGATGTGCAGCGCGTCGGCAATCTCTTTGTTGATGTGTCCTTGGGTCAGCAGTTCGAGAACTTCCACTTCGCGTGGGGTGAGGGCTGCCGAGGGGCGAACGGGGTGGGCGCCTCGACCGAGAGGCTGCTGGTGGTGGTGTTGATTTTGACGCAATCGCAGGATGTCGCGCACCAGCCCCTCCTCGCTCTGAGCGATGTTCAGACTGGGTTGGTTGCCCGCATTTTGCATCTCGTTTACCAACAAAATCGTCTTCGCGGCACGGGGGGCGAAAAAGGTGTTATGCTCCACAAAAACGGCCAGCGAAACGAAGTAGTGGAAGAAGCGATCGGGGTCAGCATCTGCCAAGTGGTCGAACGAGTCGAAGACCTCGACGGTTGCCATGGGCAGGATCTTTTCGAGGATCGACTTCAGCCCTAAACCCGTGAGAATGGTGGGGGTGACGACGGCTATTTCGGGCTGTAACTCCATGCTATTCATGGTGATAAGGTTCGTTGTTGAGGATCGCGAAGGCGCGGTAGATCTGCTCGGCAAAAATTGCGCGTACAAACTGGTGCGAGAAGGTCATCTGCGAGAGTGAAAGTTTGGCATCGGCGCGCGCGTAGACCTCGTCCGAAAATCCGTAAGGGCCTCCAATGACCATCACCAGCCGCTTCAGACCACTGTTGAGGCGCTTCTGAAGCCAAAAAGCAAACTCCACCGAGCGAAATTCTGCCCCTCGCTCATCGAGCAGCACCACGTAGTCGCCTTCGGTGAATTGGCGCAAGAGTGCCTCCCCTTCGGCGGTACGTTGTTGTTTGGTGGTCAGGCTCTTGGTGTTACGCACATCGGGCAGCACGGTCATCGCAAAGCGGCAATAGAAATTCACTCGTCGCGCATATAGCTCCACGAGGCTTTCGATCTCTTTCGAGTCGGTTTTGCCAATGACGATCAGTTCGATGTTCATAATTTTACCTACTTTTCGACGCTCCTCCGCGCTTGTCGAGAGGGACGATCGTTGCTCCGCCTTTATAAATCGCTATTCCACTCACCTGCAGCATCTTCGTAGATCACCGGACGCGCGGTCTCCACCGACTTGAGCCACTGGTAAGCCTTGTACATTGCGTAGCCGTTGCCCGACTCGCCACCCAAAGCGAAGCCAACCACGCAGGTGAAGTTGCGCGAGCGGTAGTACATTGCCTTCACACGTTCCGTGTATTCGTCCGCCAGCGTAGGGTCGTTCGAGGGGGTGCCACTGGGTGTGCGGTCGTTGTGCGCATCGGGTGCATTGATGTTGGCGCGGTCGATCACGTAAAGACCTAACTCGTCGCAGAGTTCGTAGAACCATGCGGGTTGCGGGTAGTCGGGGCGGATCATGTTGACGCTCTTGGCTTTGAGTGCGGCTAACTGCCCGCGTGTAGCCAGTCGGTCGGCGGCGGCATTGTAGGAGGCTTGGTTCATGCGGATCTCCTTGCCAAAGTTGTAGAATTTACCCTCGCGGAAGGTGATGTCGGCGAATCCGACCGTGCGGGGCATATACTCTTTGTAGGCGCCGTCGCGACGGGTGAAGAGCATCACTTTGTAGAGCGGTGGTGCGACGCGCGATGGCTGCCAGCGATTCTCGTTGGTGTGATAAATATAAGGTGTGAAGTGCAGGGTGTCGGTTGAGCGACCTGCTATGACGCGGTCTACGATGTTGAAATCGAGCAGCTTACCCTGTGGTGAGTAGATGTCGTAGCCCACCGTGACGGTCTCGTCGAAGTTGTAGCCGTTTTGTGCGATCACGTCGAGTTTCAGGATGCCAAAGCGCCCCGTAGAGTCGGGGACAAGAGCCAATGTGAAGTCGCGGATGCTGCGCTTGTTCTGCATGAAGAGGTAGCTCTCGGCGAAGGCTTTGCGAGGGGCGTTGGGGGTGGCGGCTTGCACCTTGGGACAGCGGCTGGGACGCATCTCGACCACCACGGCGTTCTTGCCTTCGCGCACGAGGGGTGAGAGGAAAAATTCGGCAGGCGTCGAGGGATCTTCGACCTCGGCAACCTTCTGGTCGTTGATCGAAAGGGTGTATGCCGAACCGACATTTTCCAAGTGCAGGTAGATCAATCCGTCGGTCCAAGCGTAGGGCATATCGATCACTTGACCCACGCTCACCGTGCCATTCTCGGCCATGAATGCTTCGGGGTGGAAGGTCATGTATGCCGCATCGCTTTTGTGGCTGCGGGCATCGGCCTCGATGCGAGCGTCGTAGGGGGCGCTTTGGGTGCGGTATGTGCGAGCGGCGGTTTGAGCCGTAAGTGCCGTCACACAGCCCAAGGCGGCGATCAAAAGGAGTATTTTTCTCATACGTATGTGATACTTATTCGTCCGACAAAGGTACTTTTTTTTTGTCGAATCACAAATTAATACCTATCTTTGTAAATTCGAAAATCAGATAGAAGTATAGATAAAATTGATAATATGAAAACGTTGAGAATCGCAGAAATTCTGAAGTCGACAAGCGTGGATGTCGACATGACCGTCAAAGGCTGGGTGCGCACCAAGCGCGGCAATAAAAATGTGGCTTTCATCGCCCTGAACGACGGATCGTGTGTCTCGAATATCCAAATTGTGGTCGATTTGTCGACCATCGACGAAGAACAACTCAAGCTCGTTACGACGGGTGCTTGCATTCGGGTCGATGGACGGCTCGTGGCATCGCAAGGTGCTGGACAGGGTGTGGAGGTACAGGCGTCGAAGATCGAGATCTATGGCACGGCAGATCCAGAGACCTACCCCTTGCAGAAAAAGGGGCATTCGCTCGAATTCCTGCGTGATATAGCCTATTTGCGCCCGCGCACCAACACCTTTGGTGCTGTGCTGCGTATTCGTCACGCCATGGCGTATGCCATTCACAAATATTTTAACGACAAGGACTTCTACTACTTTCATACGCCGCTCATCACGGCCTCGGATTGCGAGGGGGCAGGAGCCATGTTCAACGTCACGACGCTCGATCTGAACAACGTGCCGAAAACGGACGACGGTAAGGTCGATTATGCGCAGGACTTCTTCGGCAAATCGTGCAACCTGACTGTCTCCGGGCAGTTGGAGGGTGAGCTGGGGGCGCTTTCGCTGGGGCAGATCTACACCTTTGGACCCACCTTCCGCGCCGAAAATTCAAACACGGCGCGCCATGCTTCGGAGTTTTGGATGATTGAGCCTGAGGCGGCTTTCTACGAGTTGGAAGACAACATGGAGCTGGCAGAGGAGTTCATCAAATATCTGGTCAACTACGCCCTCGACCACTGCGCCGAGGATCTGGAATTTTTGAATAAGATGTGGGATCCCGAACTGCTCGAACGGCTGCGATTTGTGGTTGCCAACGACTTCAAACGTCTCGACTACACCGAGGGTGTGGAGATACTGAAGGCGTCGGGTCACAAATTCGAATTCCCGTGCGACTGGGGTTGCGACCTCCAGAGCGAACACGAACGTTACTTGGTTGAGCAGCACTTCAAGCGCCCCGTGATCCTGATCAATTACCCCAAGGAGATCAAGGCGTTCTATATGAAACAGAACGAAGACGGCAAAACGGTACGTGCAATGGACGTATTGTTCCCAAAAATAGGCGAGATCATCGGCGGCTCGGAGCGTGAGGCAGATTATGGCAAGCTTCGTGCGCGAATATCGGAGCTTGGTATGAGTGAGAAGGATATTTGGTGGTACCTCGACACCCGTCGCTGGGGTTCAGCACCCCACTCAGGCTTCGGTCTGGGTTTCGATCGTCTGCTGATGTTCGTCACTGGCATGAGCAACATCCGCGACGTGCAACCCTTCCCGCGTACCCCCAAGAATGCGGAGTTCTAACCCACTCCCGCACTGCTTAAATACAAAGAAGATACCAATTTCTAATTTTTGAATTACTAATTGGAGGTAAATTATGGCTATTAATCAAAAACAGGTACTCTCGCTTCAACAGAAACTCTCTCCGCAGCAGATTCAGATGATCAAGCTGCTTGAGCTGCCCACCCTGCAACTCGAACAGCGCATCAAGCAGGAGATCGAAGAGAACATTGTACTCGAAGAGGACGCACGTGTTGCCGAAGAGGACGACGGTGCGCCCGAAGAGCAAAAACCGCGTGAAATCTCGGTCGAGGAGTACCTGCGTGAGGACGACACCCCCTCCTACAAGAGCCACATAAATAACTATTCGAAGGACGACAAGCAGCGCCCTGTCTACCTGACGGGTGGGCGTTCGTTGCAGGAGTACCTTGTCGAGCAACTCAGCTACCGCGACCTCACGGAGCGCGATATGCGCTTGGCGATCTACCTGATCGGCAGCATCGACGAGGACGGTTACTTGCGCCGTGATCTGGAGGCGATTGCCGATGACATTGCATTCACGCTGGGGCTGGAGACCACTGCCGAGGAGTTGGAGGGGCTGCTGAAGATCATTCACCAGCTCGAACCCGCAGGCGTGGGATCGCGTAATTTGCAGGAATGCTTGCTGTTGCAGATCGAGCAGATACCGCTCAATACCCGTCCACTGCGACTGGCGCGCAAGATTCTGATCGCCTACTTCGACGAGTTTGTGAAGAAACATTACGAGAAACTCATGGCGCGCTTGCAGATATCGGAGGACGACTTCCGCGAGGCGATTGCCGAAATACGCCACCTCTCGCCCAAGCCCGGCAACCTCTACGCCGAGGGGGGCAGCGACACCACCCCTTATATCATTCCCGATTTTGTCCTCGACTATCACGACGGCGCCTTCGAACTTTCGCTCAACTCCTACAACATCCCCGAAGTGCGTGTCAACCGCCGCTACGTAGAGATGATCCGCGATATGGTAGGGGCGGACGGAACGGTAAAGGAGAAGGATCGAGAGGCAATTCAGTTTGTGAAGAGTAAAATCGACTCCGCCAAGTGGTTCATCTCGGCAATCAAGCAGCGCCATGACACCCTGATGCGCACCATGCAAACGATCCTCGACTATCAGCAAGAGTACTTCAAAGACGGCGACAAAAGCAAGCTGCGCCCCATGATCCTCAAAGATATTGCCGATCGCACGGAGCTGGATGTTTCGACCATTTCGCGCGTGGTGAATAGCAAATATGTGCAAACTCAATTTGGAATCATCCTGCTCAAATCGCTCTTCTCGGAGGCGATGCAGACCGATAGCGGTGAGGAGGTTTCGAGTTATGAAATAAAGAATTTATTGCAGCAAAGCATTGATGCTGAGAATAAACGACGCCCACTGACCGATGAAACGCTGATGGATATTCTCAATGCCCGAGGCTACCACATCGCTCGTCGCACGGTGGCGAAGTACCGCGAGATGCTGAATATCCCCGTGGCACGGCTGCGCAAACAAATTTAGCACTGCTGAGCTGCTCTGAAAAATTGAATGATGATGCGTTCCGAAAAAATAGCTCACGGCATTTCGTGGGTACTGCACCCTTTTTTGCTCCCCGTCTACGTGATGACGGTGATGCTTACGTTGACCGTCTTTGCCCTCTATCCCACGAGCTTGAAGCTCTATTTGGTCTGGGTGGTGTCGCTCTATACGATCCTCATCCCGCTGCTTGCGGTGGTGGTGTTGCGCTCCATGGGATTCATTAGTGATTGGCGGATCGACGAGCGCCGTGAGCGGATCTTGCCGTTGCTCATCGGGTTGGTCTGTTACCTGCTCTGCGCCCTGACCATGGCGAAGATCCCCTCGGCGATCTTCCTGCGGAAGTTCATGTTGGCGGCTGCCTGCTGCGAAGGTCTGGCGTTGGTGGTGAGCCTGCGTTGGAAAATCAGCCTTCACCTGACCGCCATGGGGGCGGTCGTGGCGCTGCTTGCGGTGATGACTGTGGCAGAAGTGGGGAGGCTGATGTTGCCACTTTCGGTGGCAATTTTGGGCGCTGGGGCGTTGGCTTCGGCACGTCTGGAGCTTGGTTGCCACAATGGACTGCAAATCGCGGCGGGTTTCTTCGGCGGTTTTGTGACGGCTGCTACGATCGTGCTGTTTTTGTAACATCCACTACGAATATAAAACGGACGCTGCCCTCGAAAGGGCAGCGTCCGTTTTGTTGCGGGTATCAGAGAGCGTTTACTCGTAGAGCAATTCAAGGTCATCGACCCACATCACACTTTGCGTGCTGCCCGTGAAGTAGTCGCCCCAGCGCGAGGCGGAGCAGACGATCATCATGTGAGTCGGCACACGGTCGGTGTGGGTGTATGTCAGCGGAACGGTGAACTCCTTCCATGCTGTGATGCTTGCACTGAGGGGCATCTCGCCGTAGGCAATCACGGCAGGTCCATGCGGATCGAAGCAGGTATCCTCGATGTTGCGCGTGCGTACCTGCACGGGGCTTTCTGTCGTGCCTCCGTAGGTGGCAGGATCCCAGTTGCCCAAGGCGATGTAGACCATGCCGTTGTCGGGATCGCCCACTTTGAGATCTGTTCCCACGGGCATTTTCGACACTTTGTCGATAGTGCCGCACGTGTACTTCACCCAGCCATGCAGCGCTGTGGGGCGGAGCGTGAAGGGGCGTCCAAAGTCGACCACGCCATTGGTGACGTCCGTCCGAACGTAAGTACCCAAAAAGATATTACCCGCGGCGAATTTGCCGATACCGACGATGTTGGCGAATACCGAACTCAGACGTGCCGCGGCGTGACCTGCACTGCCGGGGCGAATGTCGTCGGTGGATTCGGTCAGTGTTTCGTTGGCGATCTTAGCCCCCGGATTACCCGTTGACCAGTAGGGTGTACCGCCTTGCGCATAGGGATAGACGACTTTGTCGATCGCGCACCACGCCTCGAAATCGCCGTTTGTGAGCGTTGCCATCCCTTCGGTTGTGAGCGTTGTTATGGGCGATCGGTCTTCGTTGGCGGAGGCCTCGAAATCGTAGGAGGTGAGGGGTGTCAGCCCTGTGACCTTGGTCGAGAACGAACCCCCGTTGATCGTGATCTGCTCTGCTGGTACGTCGATCCAAGTTTCGCTGCCCGTTGCGCGGTAGCGGAAGCCCATTTTTGCGCCACTCTGTGCTGCGGCGGTGAGCCACGCGATCTTCGCCCACGCATCGGCTTGGGTGAAGCGTACGCTCACATCCGTCGGGATGACGTAGAGCCGCCAGCGCTCTTCAAAGTCGTGGTAGGTGATGTCGACGTTGCGCACCGAGGTGAAGTTGGTTAGCTCCTCGGCGGTCGGGTTCATGGTGGTAATATCGCGAGGTCCGAGCTTCAGTGCCGTGACTTTGATCTTCGTCAGGTCGGTTTTTTTCGGTACAAAGGCGGTCATCGTGCGTGTCGCGAGGTCTAATTCGGTCTCGCCAACCTGCTCTTCGACCGTGAAGGTGCGCGTAATGGGTTGGTCGGCGACGATCAGCCACTTGTAGTCTTGGTAGAGCGAGAGGGTGACGGGCAGTGGGGAGCGCAGATCGAAAGTACCCTCCAGAGGAATCGACGATTTGCC
>JAVXFC010000021.1:0-19878 GCA_036658095.1 Alistipes sp.
TTGTTCTTTTAGGCTCTTTTCGCCCCAGTTTCCGCCCTGCAAATCCTCATTTAGCTTGCTGAAATCGGATTTGCAGGACAAAGCAGAAACAATGAAAAATAAAAAAACAAGAACCCGCTTTCGCGAGTCCCTGCACACAATTATGAACTTTTTACTTATGATCGCTGTTTGTCAGCACGCCGAAATGAGAGCTTATACGCTTGTTCGGCACTGCAAAGATAAAGAAGATAATTTGAAAAACAAATAATATTTGTTGTTTTTCGATAAAAATAACATGAATAGCGAAAAATGACGCTCGGGAGAGGGTGGGCGTTTGTGCGGGCGATGAACCTGCGATTAAAAATCGAGGTGCAGCGATTGTTAGATCGTGTTATTGTGCAGGAAGGTGAGGGCGGCAGCCAGTAACGATCTATTTTCGCCCCCTGCCTTTGTAGACCAGTGTCGAGGGGAGGGGCAATGAGATGCGGGCGCCGCTGATCAGGGCGCCCAAGAGGGCGAAACCACCTGCTAACAGGAGTGCTGTGTGTGTGCTGTGGTCGGGGGTGAGGTGAAATAGCAGTGCCATGAGTGCCGCGCCAGTGGTTTGCCCCACCAAGCGCGCCGTTGCCAGCATTCCACTGGCGCTGCCGCTACGTTCGGGCGGTGCGGAGGCGATCAGGATGCTGTTGTTGGGGGCTTGGAATAACCCGAAGCCCACGCCGCAAAGTGCCAGTCGCCACACGATGTCCCACGCCACGGGGGTTGTGGGTAGAAAGGCGAGCAGCAGTAGTCCCGCGCTCATGGTGAGCAATCCGATGCCACCCAGCGCCCCAGCATGGATGCGTTCGGCGAGGATGCCAGCCAGTGGAGCCACGACCATGATCACCGCAGGCCACGCTGTGAGTAGCAGTCCCGTGTCGACGGCGCTATAATCGAAGGTGTGTTGCAAGTAGAAGGGCAGAGAGACCATGGCGAGCATCTGTGCCAGAAACGAGCAGATGGAGGTGATGATCGAGACGGTGAAGATCGGGATGCGCAGCAGGTCGAAGGGCAGCAAAGGGTAGGGTTCGCGCAGCTGGTTGCGGATGAAGAAAAAGCCGATGATCAGGAGTGCGAGGACGCCCAAAGAGACCAAACGGGTGTCGATGCCGTGCGAGAAGCCCTCGATCGACGCCATCATCAGTCCGAACGTGAGGGCATTCATCACCCCGTCGCTCCATTTGAAGTGGCGATTGGCGATCTTGACGGGATTTTCGGGCAGGAAGCGGCGGCTCATGAAGATCGCCAGCAGCCCCACGGGGATGTTGACCGCAAAGAGCCACGGCCACTCCGCCACCGAGAGGATGCCCGCGGCGAGGGTGGGTCCTGCCACCGACGAGACGGCGACCACCGTGGCGTTGATGCCCATGCCGCGAGCCAGTTGCAGTCGCGGGTAGATCATGCGAATCAGGGTGGTGTTGACACTGGTGACGGCGGCAGCGCCGAAGCCTTGCAGCACTCGGGCGCAGACCAAGGTCGAGAACGAGGTGGCAAGGGCGCAACCGAGTGATGCCACGGTGAAGAGCGATAACCCGCCAATGTAGATCTTGCGATAGCCCACCGCTTCACCCAACGCCGAGAACGACAGCAGCGAGATCATAATGGCTAACTGATAGGCGTTGACGATCCAGATCGAGTCTGCCGAGGAGATGTGTAGTTGTTGCGAAATGGTGGGCAGGGCGACGTTGGCTATGGCGCTGTCAAGTACCGACAGCGAGACTCCGAATGCCACGGCAGCAATCGCCCAAATGCGGCGGGGCATTGGAAGCCCGTCCCACACCTTGGTCGCTGTGTCGCTGGTTGCTGTCATCGAAAGTTACTGTGCCTCCTCCATTTTATAGAGTTGATCACCACGGCGTACCACACCGGGTGTTTTGATCGAGCAGAGCGTCCCTTGCGCCACCTGCTGTTGAGCCGTGCCGCTTTCGCCCACGTGGATGGTCTCGATGCGCTGCTCTGCCACCCCCGTGGTGGCGCCCATGAAGAAAACTTCGTCGCCCACGGTCAGAGGTGCCGCCTCGATCAACACCTCGGCAACCGAGAGTTTCTTGAAAAAGTTGGTCACCTTCCCGATATAGACTTTGCGTTTGGTGGCGGAAGATCCGTAGTGAGCGCTGTGTTCTACAACGGGGCGTCCGGCGTAGTAACCCTCCCAGAAGCCGCGATTGAAGACCGTCGCCAACCTCTCTTTCAATTCGGCAGCGAAAGCGGGGGTGTAGATACCCTCGTCGATAGCGCGCAGCGCGCTGTCGTAACTTTCGACCACCCGTTTGACATATTCCGCACCTCGTGCGCGTCCTTCAATCTTGATCACACTCACACCCGCATCGAGAAATTGATCGAGGAAGTCGATCGTGCAGAGATCTTTGGGCGATAAAATATAGGAGCCGTCCACGTCGAGCGCGGCCCCTGTTTCGGTGTCGGTGACGGTGTATTTGCGACGGCAGAGTTGCCGACAAGCGCCCCGATTTGCCGAGCAGTTGGTCTCGTGTAGACTCAGATAGCACTTGCCCGAAATGGACATACAGAGCGCTCCGTGGGCGAACATTTCGATTTTCACCCGCTCGCCGCGTGGTCCACAGATCTCGTTGGCGTCGATCTCGTGGCGGATGTGTGCCACCTGTTCGAGCGATAGCTCACGCGCCAAGACCACCACGTCTGCCCATTGCGAGTAGAACTTCACCGCCTCGGCATTTGAAATATTGCATTGGGTCGAGATATGCACCTCCACCCCCACGCGGCGGGCGTAGAGTATCGCCGCCATGTCGGAGGCGATGATGGCATCGACACCCTCGGCGCGTGCGCGGTCGATGGTGGCGTGCAGGATCTCCATTTCGTGATCGTAGACCACCGTGTTGACCGTTAGGTAGGTCTTCACCCCGTGGGCGTGAGCCGTGGCGACAATCTGCGCCAAGTCGTCGGGGGTGAAATTTGCCGCCGAACGGGCGCGCATATTCAGCGCTCCGATGCCAAAATAGACGGCATCGGCACCTGCGTCGATCGCGGCTGCCAACGATTCGTAGCTCCCCACGGGAGCCATAATTTCTATCTCGCTGCGTTTCATGTCGTTAATTCTTCCGTCCGATCAAACTTTCGGCGTAGTGCCGCATGGCATCGGTGCGTGCGTGTGCCACCGAAAGGGTGTTGAGCAGCGCCAGCGCCCGTTCGAATTTGACCGATATTTGTTGTTCCGTCAAGCGCGGAATGTCGTATTTGCTGTAAACCTCCTTCACGGCGGCAATCTTTGCAGCGTCGTCTAACTGTGCGTCGAGGTGTGTGGTGCGCAAGATATTGCGATCCTCCTCCGTGGCGCGACTCATGGCGGTAATCATCAGATAGCTCTTTTTGCCCTCCAAAATATCGCCACCGATCGGCTTGCCCAGTCGCTCGTCACCATAGCTATCCAGCAGGTCGTCTTGCAACTGGAATGCCAACCCCAACTCGATCGCAAAACGGTAGAGCGTACGGCAATCTTCGTCGGTTGCACCCCCCAAAACAGCCCCTATCGAGACGGCGCCCGCCAGCAGAACCGACGTCTTCAGCTCGATCATATGCATATATTCGACCACCGAAACTTTGTGTCGCTCCTCGAAATCCATGTCATCCTGCTGCCCTTCGCACACCCCGATCGCCATGTCGTTGAAGAGGGTCAAGATGCGCGGCAGGTGCTGCGCGGGGGTCTGGCTCAGAAGACGATAGGCACTGATGAGCATCGCGTCGCCCGACAGAATGGCAACATTCTCGCCCCACTTCGAATGCACCGAGGGCTTGCCGCGGCGTGTGGCTGAGTTGTCCATAATGTCGTCGTGGAGCAGCGTGAAGTTGTGAAAGACCTCGATGGCTGCTGCGGCAGGCATGGCGTGTGTTGTGTTGTCGTTGAAGATGCCGCAAGCGAGGATCAGCAGCATAGGACGCAACCGTTTGCCCCCACCAGCAAGCGAGTAACTGATTGGTGCATATAATTTTTCGGGTTCAGAGGGGAACTCTTGTTGTGCCAAAAAATTCTCAATAGCAGCAAGTAATGTGTCGTTGTTATTCATCTTTTCGTCTCTTTTTTGGATCAATTGCAGTCCCAAAAGTAGAAAAAAACTTTGTAGTAACCGAATTTATCTTTAACTTTACCGAAAGAAATGAATCAAACTCGCTGAAATATGAAAAAACTCGCAATCGGTATCGACATCGGAGGTATCAATACAGCCTTCGGTATGGTAGACGAAAATGGAGATCTCTATGCAGAATCTGTCATCTCAACCAAAAAATACCCCAACTTTGAGGACTACTCAAATTACGTCAAAGACCTCTGTGTCTCGATGCACGCCATGGCGGATAGCCTTTCGTTCGAATACGAGTTGGTCGGTATTGGTATTGGCGCCCCCAATGCAAATTTCCACAAAGGGACGATCGAAGCACCCGCAAACCTCTGGCATTTTACCCCAAAAGAGCCGCATCCCGACGACACACGACGCATTTTCCCACTGGTGGACGATCTGAAAAAGTGCTTCCCCGGTACGCAAATCGTGATGACCAACGATGCCAATGCTGCCACGATCGGTGAAATGGTCTACGGCAACGCCAAAGGAATGAAGGATTTCATCATGATCACACTCGGCACTGGACTCGGATCGGGATTTGTCTCCAATGGCGAGATGATCTACGGCAACGACGGTTTTGCGGGTGAAATTGGTCACGCGATCGTCGATCGCGGCGGTCGCCAATGCGGCTGCGGTCGCTACGGCTGTCTGGAGACCTACGTCTCGGCAACAGGCATCAAACGCACGGTCTTCGAGTTGATGTCGAAGATGAACACGCCCAGCAAGATGCGCGAGACTGCCTACGAAGATTTCGATGCTTCGATGATCTCCGCAGCTGCCAAACAGGGCGATCCGATTGCTATCGAGGCGTTCCGCTTCACGGGCGAGATGCTTGGTCGTGCTTTGGCCAATGTGGTGACGGTCACCTCTCCAGAGGCGATCTTCCTCTTCGGCGGCTTGTCGAAGGCGGGAAAGCTGCTCTTCGAACCCACCCAATGGTATATGGAGGAGAATATGATGCCCGTCTTTAAGAATAAAGTGAAACTATTGCCCAGTGGTATCCAAGGCAAAAATGCTGCGATTCTCGGCTCCTCGGCGCTGATCTGGCAAAGCCTCCACCAATAGACCCATCTACACGTAAAAGCGGGACGACTTTAATGATAGGTCGTCCCGCTTTTTACATTATGAGAGGTGTTAATCCTTGATGCAGCGCACGGGGAGTGCGGCTGGCAGGTTGTAGTGAACTCCTCTATAAGCCTTGTAGAACTTATCTTCGCGAGCCTTTTGTCTTTGACTGAAAACAATTTAGCGCGAAGCGGCGAGGGAGGAGGGGGTGGCGCCGTGTGAGTTTTTTGCCCAGTCGCCACGCGCGCGAAGGACTTGCTCCACGATGTCGCGCACGGCGCCATGTCCGCCGTTGAACTCCGAGACGTAGCGCGATGCCTCGACGACCTCCATGGCGGCATCGGCAGGGCAAACGGGGATGCCGACCGCCTGCATACACTCCAAGTCGGGGATGTCGTCACCCATATAGATCACGTTGGCGGGGTCGATAGCCTCCTGTTCGAAAAAAGCGTTCATGGTGTGGATCTTGTCCATGCAGTTGAGATACACATGGGTAAGCCCCAGCATCTTGAGTCGGTTTTCGAGTGTCCGTCCGCGTCCGCCCGATATGATACATATCTTGTAACCTATACGTGCGGCGTAGGCAAGTGCGTAGCCGTCTTTGGCATCGTAGCGGCGGATGAAATCTCCGTCGACGGTGGGGATAATTCCCCCGTCGGTCATCACGCCGTCCACGTCGAAAATGAACGCTTCGGTGCGAGCTATATCTTCTTTGAAGTTTCCCATATATGTTGACTGATTGTTTGGTAGATCGTTTCGAGAGTTGGGTCGGCGGCAAGCAGGGTGCAATGGTGTTGCTGTGTCGCTCGATCGCCTCGCACGGCTGGACCTGTCTGCACCGTGGCAGGGTCGGCTGCGGCGAGTGCTTTGGCGGTGGTTTCGCGGATCAGCGGTCGGAGGATGTCGTAGGATAATCCCGCCGCGTGCAGGGTCTGTGCGCCGCAGGCGAAGAGGTGGTTGGCGAAGTTGCAGGCGAAGACCCCTGATAGATGTATGTGGGCGCGCAAGTCACTGTCGGCATAGCGCACCGTGTGGCTCAAGCTGCGGGCAAACTCCTCCAAGGAGGCTTGCAGCGCAGGGGTTGACGCCTCGATGAAGATCGGAATATCCGCAAAATCGACCTCGCGCCCCTGTGTGAAGGTTTGAAAGGGGTAGAAGACCGCTCGTTGCGTTGTGGGCAGCACCTCCAACGACACGCAGCCTGCGGTGTGTGCCACCACCGCCTCGGCGGGTAGCGGCAGGGAGGCTGCGACGGATGCCACGGCGCAGTCGCTCACGGCGATGATGTAGAGGTCGGCGGGGGCTAAATGGGCGGGGTTGTCGGTCCATGTGGTGTGTGCCAAGCGTGCCACCTCCGCCCCGCGTGTGGCGTTGCGTGCGAAGATCTGGCGCAACTCGTGGGGGCTGTGGTCGAGGGCTCGTGATAGAGCTTCGGCCAAGTTGCCGCTGCCGATGACCACCACCGAGTTTAAGATTTTTGCGCTCATAGCAGATCGGTTAAGTGAAGATTTTCGTGTGAGCTGCGGGCGCAGTTTTTTATCTTCTCGAACTCCTCGTCCACGCGTTGCATTTCGGGCATGGTCGCAAGGTCGAACGAGGTCTGTCCATGCCCCTCTGCGGCCTCGATCACGCCGTAGATTGTCAGGGTGTTGATCGCCCGTGCGGGGGTGAAAGCCACCGCTTTGTCGGTGTCGTCGGTGTGGACGGCAATGAGCAATTTGGCGGTCACCAATTGATATAGCACATCGTTGACGATGCGTGTTGGCAGGTTCAGCTGGTGGCGGATGTCATCTGCCGTGATCGTCCCTCCCGCATCGCGGAAGTGGCGCACGATGACCAGCATCACGGCGAGCATCACCTTGCGGCGTTGGTCGTAGCTGATGAGTAGCGATTCGCGCTCCTCGCCAAATTTTTCGATATTTTGGTAGGCGAACGACAATTCGCCGCCGAAGAGTAGAATTTGCCACGAGGTTTGCATCCAGACCAAAAACAGGGGTAGCGCAGCAAAGCTGCCGTAGATCGCGTTGTAGGAACTCATCCACTGTTGCAGATAGACATAGCCCCATTGGAAAAGCACGAAGCACGTGCCAGCCACCACCCCCGCGGTGAAGGCGCTGCCGATGCGTACTTTGGTGTTGGGGATTGCCATGTAGAGGAAGGTGAACAGCACCCACGCCACCACCATAGATGCCGACTTGACCAAAAAAACGGAGCCTGCGGAGGCGTTGATGCCCAAGAGTTGTTGGGCGTAGATGCCCATGGCGTGTGCCGAGATCCAGAGCAGGGGTACCACCACCACAATGGCGATATAGTCGGTGTATTGGCGTGCCACGCTGCGTGTTATCTTCACCTCCCAGATGTTGTTGAAGGCATTTTCGATCGAGCTGAAGACGCTGATCACCGCCCAGAAAAGCATGATCAACGCCACGGAAGCCATGACGCCATCGTGTGTGCGTGCCAAGGCGCGTTCGGCGAAGGAGACGATGTATTCGATGATCTCTTGGTTCTGTGGGAAGGCGGCATAGAGGTTCGCCAGCATTCCGTCTGCCAGTCCGAATCCTTTGACGATGGCGAAGATCACGGCGGCAATCGGCACGATCGACATCAGGGTGTAGAAGGTGAGTGCCGCGCTGTGTACCATGGTGTTATGCTCGATCAGTCCGCGTGCCGAGTAGAAGAGCAGCTTGTATTGCTGCACCAACCACCGCACCACGGGGTTGCGGTACTCGTTGATGTTGCGACGGAAGATGGTCTCTGTGAAAAAAGTCAGTATGCGTCCTATCATAATCGAAAGTATAGTTCCAAAAGTAGCTATTTTATACGGATTGTCCAAAAGTTAGCCCCAATTCTTGTAAAAGCGATCCGTCGATCACCCCCCTCGCGTATGGACAGTTGGGTGGCAATCTGCGCCGATGTGAGCGGAAAATCGCGCTTGAGCAGCTCGGCACGTGTGCCACGCAGTTCGCGACGCAGCGTCTTTGGGTCGTAAGCCTCGATGCGATCAATAGCCAAGACCTTGCCAAGAGCGCCCTGCGGCTCTGTCTCGGCAAATCCGTAGCCGTCGTTGCTCCAGAGGTGTGCCGTGTCGTGCAGCGCCATGCACGCCACGCGTGCCTTTTGCAGTGCCACGTCGGGGGTCACGAGCCAACGATAGCGTGTGGGGTCGAAGGGGGTGGCACAGGGGTTGTTTTTCACCTCCATACGTGGGGTGGTGAACGATCCCAGCCCCAAGGCGGTGGCGGTGATGCGTGGTTGGCGCCCGTCGGCATAGACCACCACCTCTTTGCACTCGCCGCCCAGCGAGACCACCTCCACTTCGCAGTTTCCGAAGATCGTGAAAGCCTCGTCGACGTCAAACAGCGGTGAATTTTTCAAACACAAACGCCCCGACACCCGCTGCAACGCGGGCATCAAGGCGGGGATGTTGGGGGAGCAATCTTCCAGACGTACCAGCTTGCGTCCGTCGGCGTGGCGGCGATCGGGGTCGGCATAGATCCAATCGAAGTGTTCGCGGGTGGTGGCGAGGTACTCTTCGGCGGCGGCGCAGACAACTTCGACATTCACGACGCCCATGCGGCGAAGGTTGTCGCGCGTGATCGTCGCCAGCAGTGGATCGCGTTCGAGAGCCACCACGCGGCGAAAACGACGCCCCAAAGCACACGCGTCGACCCCCAATCCGCCCGTCAGATCGAGCGCCATGTCGCCCTCGATGCGTTTGTGTGCCGCGCACTCCTCGCTCGACGCCTGCTCGAAAGCCAGCGACGGCAGGATGCACTGTGCAGCGCGGTAGGAGGGTAATTTTGTGGCTGCGCGCGCCAGATATTTGACCTGTGTGGCGACCAAAGCCGCCTGCGGAATATGCCGATCGAGTGCCACCTGAAGTGGGTCGCGGTCGCGGTTTTCGGCAATGGCTTGCTGCACTTTGGGGGTGCAGAGGATTGCGTATGTTTCGGGGGTCAACATGGAGACAAAGGTATTGTTTTTTTTGGTTTTTCGCGCTGTATGGCGAGTGTAAATAACCCGAAGCAGAGGTAGATCCCCACGGTCTGCGGGGTGGTGAGGGTGTAGTCGAAGGCGCCATAAGGCAGGGCGGCGGCGTGTTCGGCAACGGCATTTAGTCCCGTCGCGGCTGTCCCAGCCACAAAACGAAGCAAGGGCGCAAAAACGGGTAGCGGCAGGACGATCCACACCACCGAGCCAACCACAACGACGCTCGCCAAGGGGATCACCAACAGGTTGGCAGCCACGCCAATGAGCGAGACGATGCCGAACGTGTGAGCCACCAACGGAGCGGTCGCTGTGGCAGCGACCACCCCCACCACCAACAGATCGGTCAGCGCATTGATCCCCCGAAAGCGACTGTGTAGCGCGCTGCCGAGAGGAACCGCCCACGCAAGGATTGCTGCCACAGCAATGAACGAGAGCTGAAAGCTGATATCGAAGAGGTAGGCGGGGCGGAAGAGCAACATCGCGAAGGCGGTGGCAGCGAGGACATTGCCGCTCACATAAACGGATGCGGAGGCGAGTGAGAGTTGCAGCGCCGAGAACATCAGCGCCGCGCGGATCACACTGGGCGACAAACCCGCCGTGAGGGCGTAGAGCCAAATCAGGGCGATTGCCGCCGCATTGCGCCACAGATGCCCGCGTCGCAAGCTGGGCAGCCACCACAGCAGCGCGTTGACCAACAGAAAGACGATGCCCACGTGCAAACCCGAGACGGCCAGTAGGTGCGAAGTGCCGCTGCGTGCATAGGCTCGGCGCAGTTCGGGAGTCAGCCCGCTGCGATCACCCACCGCCATGGCAGCGCAGAGTGCCTGCGCCTTTTCGGGTAGTGCGAGACGCTGGAGGCGCTCGGCAGCTGCCGCATGGAGCGACGGGCGTCGTGACACCTCGCGTTCGAGGATCTGTCGCTCCGAGAGCCAAATTTGCCCCGCATAACCCCGCCGACGCATCAGTGTGCCGTAGGTGGGATATTTCGTCTGAAAATCGTTGAGGTAGCTGCAAACGACCAGCCGCTCGCCTGTGTGCAATGTCAGGGTAGAGTCGGTGCGTACGCGCACCTGCACCTCCGAAGTGTGCCACCTCCCTTGCTGCGTGTCGCGCCATGCGGTGAGGGTTGCCGTGTGGTCATCGCCCACGCAGAGGGTAAATTCGGTGCGCACACCGCGTGGAATCTCATCGGGAGGTAGCGCGCGCACCTCTGCCATACCCCAGCCGAAGAGCAGCAATGCCGCCACGGCATAGAGCGACGAGCGTGCCGCAAGTGCCAGCGCCCCTGCCCCCGCGAAGCCGACCCAAATCACCACCGTCGGTAGCGTGTAATACTCCGCCGCGACAATCCCCCCGATGAGCGGTGCCAGCGCGCGCACCATGGGCAACCGCGTCAAACGGCTCTGTATGTGTGCCAAATTCATCCATACAAAGATAGGTCGGAAAAGCTCAAAAAATGATTTTTCGAATGATAAATTGCGCCACCAGAGCTAATTTTCGTCTTTTGCTTCGAAGCCGTTTGCGATTTTAGCGAGCTTTTTCTACGGGAGCGTGAACAGCCGCCACCCCTCGCGCACCTGCTCCAAATTGGCATGGGTGCCGTTTTCGACCTCCGAAATGGCAGCAGCTATGGGGATCATGGTCGCCGCATCGAGCGTCTCAAGTGGCTCGTTGGGGGCGACACCCACCGCATCGGCAACATAGCGAATATACTGCTGCGTGTGGTTCTCGGTGGGGGGCGCCCAGCGTGCGATCATCCGCTCGACGGTGTGCAGTCCGTAGCGCACATGATAGGTGTGGAGCAACATGAAGATCGCGCGGTAGCCCCAAGCCAAGCTCTCGAACTGTTTGAAAGCTCGATCGCGCGAGGGTTGCACCTCGCCTTTGTAGCGCACCTTCGAACGGCGGATGTTGCCCGGATTGCAATTCGTCAGCCCCCTACTCATCGCCCACCTCCTTTCTGATGCGGCGATGTGCATATCTTTTGAGCCAGCCGAAGAGTGGAGCATCGGAGAGCTGCGAGGCATTTTCGAGGAACGACCACAGCTCCACGCCGCAGGTGAAGCCCGTGAAGAGCCGTGCCAAGTTGAGCTGCATGAAGCCCAAGATGCACGAGTCGATGAGCCACGACATGGCAATGGCGGTGATGACCAACCCCAATTTGGTGACCGTGCGCCACGCTTGGCGACTCTCGAACCACCACGTGCGTCCGTCGCGGAGTGCCACGGCGCGGCTGGCGGCGGCGCCCGTCACGAAGTCGATGCCGATGAAGAGTATGGCGCAGACCACCAATGGCGCAATGGGGGCGAAGAGGGCGGCGAAGGCGGCGGCTAAACCACTAACGTACTTGAACAAGATTTCCATGGATTGTGCATTTTTTTAAGATGTTCTGATCGTCGTCGTATTCGGGAAACGACGTGCTATTTTCTGCCAGATGCCTCGATGCGCGACCTAGCAGCGTGCGTGCTTGGGTGCGCAAGGTCTTTTGCAGCCGACGCAGGGCGGCATCGCTCGCAGGCTCGAAGCTCGAAGAGCGCGGTGCCACGGTGCCGCCCTGCCCCGTGCGGATGTCGAGTAGCGGTTGGATGGCGGCGCGCGTGAAAAGTGCCACGGCGGCGGCGAGGTATTGGGTGGTGAATTCGGGGTAGAGACCCGCGAGGAGCTTGGTGTGGAGCTTGCGTCCCACCACGGGGACAATGTGACGCTCCTCGGTGGCGATGATATTCGCCTCGGTGATGCTCTGTGCGGTGATGAACTCCCCGTCGGCAAATGCCAGCGTCACCACCTCGGTGGGTGTGATGAGTGTCTTCATGGTTAGTCGATCGTTTTAAGGTTGTATTTGGTGATCTCCGAGAGGAACATCTGCTGCCGCTCGTCGTCGGGATCGTAGTCCAGCCCGTCGGCTTTGCGCGCCTCCCACACCCTCATGTAGATCGGTTTGGAACGAGTGGGTGGACGGTTGACGATCTGCAACGATGCTGCGTCGACCGCCAAGATCGACTCCACCAAGCGGCGAATTGGCTCCAGCAGCTCTGCCTGCTCGCCCAAGATGACGGTGTTGAGTGCCACCTCGTATTCGTGCAAAATACGCTCGGCGCTGAAGCCCGCGGCGTAGTCCAAACCACTCAGCGTGCGGAACCACGAGTGCGCCACCACAATATCGGCGGTTGCTTGGTCGTGCAGTGCGCTCCAGTCGCCCTCGTTTTGCGAGGCGATTGGTATGAAGCGCGAGTTGTCGTCGGCACTTCCCTCCTTGATCACGAACATCACCTGTCCGGGGTTGCCTGCGAATTTCTGCTCGGCAGTCTGCACAATTTCACGCGCCTGCTCCTCGCTGTCCACGGCGCTGTCGAGCATCATCACCCCAGAGAGTTGAAACGAGTTGTCGAGTCGTGATATGTTCCAACGATCTGTTTTGTAAGCGATTGCCGAGACGTTGAATCCTGCGATGTAGGGTGGTACGCCGTAATGTTCGAACATCGGTTCGTAATCCTTGTAGTGGATCATGGTGCGCAGTGTGCCGTCGGCTTGGCTCTCGAAGAGTGGGTAGAGCGGCAGTGTGCGCGCCTCGGCAGGGATGAAGGCACTCCAGTTGTGGTGCAGCAGGATGTGCTGCGAATCGCGCGCCACACGGCAGCGCGAAGCATCTTGATGAAAAAGGGAGAGAAAGGAGCGCTTGTCGTCGGTTACCACCTCCAGAAAAGCGTTGCCGAAGAGTGCTTTGTCGAAAGCTAACTTGTTGAGCAGCTGGCGCAAGGTCTCGCCCTTGCCATTTACGCGGTCGATGAAGGTGCGTAGCCGTGCCTGCTCCTCATCGCAAACGATCCCTTTGCCCGATATGTAGTCCGCCTTGTCGTTGATGATGCGACGGTGGGTGGTCGAGCGGCGCGACATGAGTGCCAAGGCGTTGGGGAAGAGGTTGTCGTCGCCCCAGCGCCAGAAACGGTTGCTCTCGACGCGGCTTGTGCCGACGGTCAGATAGGGGTCAGTGCGGTTGTTGCGCACCGCCGTTTTGCGGATTTTGTCTTTGTTCATGCTAATTTTGTATTATACTTCCTGAAGAGCCGTCAGGTCGTCGCTTTCGAAGCGGAGTGTGGCGGCATTGCCGTCGGCAGCGCGAATGCCTGAACCAACGACAAATGAGGTGAGCCGTAGCGGTTGCTCGTAGCCAAATTGGCTCGACCAGCCGATTATGAGCAGCTCGCGTGCCGTCGTGGTGATCTGTGCCGACGCCCCTTGGGTGGTCAGAAGGGGGAGATCGAGCAGAAGGGCTGCCACCTCCGAACGGGGGATGACAAGCGTCAAGGTGTGGTGTATGCGTGGGATGCCGTCGTCGCTGATCACCTCCTCGGTGTACGACGAGCGCTCTTCGATGAGGGTCACCGACCGCGCAGTCCCACCCCGAGGGGTGAGATGCGCGGTGATGATGCCTCCGATTGGTTTCGACAACATGACCCCTAAAGTTTACGGGCGTAGGAGATCAAGGTCTCGTCCAAAACATCGCAACCAGCCATAAAGACGGCGCGTTGGCGATTCTCCATTTGGTCGGGATTGTACCACATACGGACTTCATTGCCCGGGAAATCGGAGGTGTTGACCGCCAAAACAAGGTTGCGGCGATCGGTCAAGATGCCGAACGATTTGTCGAGCGTGGTGGTCGACTTCAGGTACTCGCCCAAACGCACATCCACCACAGGGATGCCGTGGTAAGCCAGCTCCTTGTGTCCGTTTATGGTATCCACATAGGCTGATTCTGTGCCGCGCGAATCGAGGTATTTCTCGTAGAGGTGGTAGAGATCCGAGGTGACGAAGAAGACCAAGTTTCCCTCGCTTTTCAGATCTTGCACCTTGGCGGAGGCGTTGTCCCACAGCTTCTCGAAGATCGTGATCACACCCGTGGGAGTGGCAAGATCGGCGGCAGGATAGAGGTAGCTGTTGATTGTGTCGCTGGTTGCGAAGGTTTTGATGGCCTTCAGAAAGCCGTTGAAGGTGTTGAATCCAGTGGCGGCAGCGGTGTCACCCACCCACATCGTGGCGCGAATACCCTCGGCAATCGACTGCTTGAAAAGGGTGGTCTCCGCCTGTTCCAATTCGGTTCCCGTCAGGTCGTCCATGTTGACATCGGAGCGTGCCGAGATCAACTCGTAGACCAGCGAGAAGTAGTCGGCGGCGGAGAAGCCAAGCTCGGCCTTCACGCGTCCTAACTGGATCGTTTTCTGGTACTTGGTGGCTTTGTTGCCGCCCGACCAACCCGCGGTGGTGTATTTTTGCAGTACGTTTGGTGCGCCGTCCCAGAGCTGAATGGTGGTTGGCACGGGCATATTGTATAGCACGCGCACGCCCAATTCTTGTGCCGAAGCTCCGTTGAGCATGGGGCGGAAAAAGATGGTTTCGAGGTCCGCTCCCGTGTAGGTTTTTGCATTTTCTAAGTAACTCATAATGTGTTTGTTTTTGAAAGGTTAAAAGTGATTGGTTGTGAAAAATGATTTTTTATTTCAGGGGTGTCTCTTCGGCGGTCGGCGATCGTTGAGCCTGCCGAAGGGTTCGCTGCCCAATTGTTAAAACTTCGAGAAGCGTTTGGCGTCGGAGCTGTAAGCGTTTTGATTTGCCGATTGGAGCATCTCGTGGGTGGCAGGATCCTCACAGGGCTGTGTGGCGGTGGGTTGCACGTGCTGCTGAGCCTCCTGAGCTGCGATCACCGAACGCACGGTGTGTAGCTGTGTGTCGTCGTCGAAGTGGAGGATGTTGCGATCCTCGGAGGGGGCGGGTGTTGCGGGGGCAGAGGTTCGAGCCACCAGTCGTCGCCAGCCGCGGGCGATGTTCTGTGTGAGTGTTGGCTTCTGGTGCGGCATCTCCACCCCGATCACCTGATCTGCCAGCCCTGCCGTGACCACTTCGTCGGGTGAGAGCCAGCGCCCGCAGCCGTTGTTTGCGGACATGAGCAGCGCAAATTCCTCGGCGGTGCGTCCCGAACGGGAGGCATAGAGGGCTGCCAGTCGTTGGTCGGTTTGGCGCAGCAGTTCGAGTCGCGCCGTTAGTTCGTCGGCATTGCCCTCGGTGGCACACACCGCGTTGTGAATCAAATAGAGCGTATTGGCCGAGAGTTCGCGACACCCCTCCGATGCTGCTTGTGCGATGATCGTAGCTGCCGAGGCGGTGTAGCCGTAGCAGCGGGTGGTGATGCGTGCGGGGAGTGCTGCGAGCGCCTCGTAGATCAGCAGTGCGTCGTTCACATCGCCCCCTGTGGAGCGGATGTTGACCACGATGTGTGTGGCTTCGAGGTCGCCGATGCGGCGCACGGCGTCGCGAAAGGCGTCGTAGGTTGCCACGCGTTGTGCGGGGTCGTCGAACTGCCACGCTTCGGGGACGCCAATGGTTCCCTCGATGTCGATCGCGCACTCCTCGGCGTTGTTGCTGATTCGGATGTTGTCCTTCATGTGTTTGTTAGTTTTTTGGTTTGTAATAGACTGCTTGGCGCACTTTGGCGTAGGAGCAGTTGAAATCAATAGCCACCGCCTCCATTGCTTCACAGCGTCCGCAGCCGCTTCGGGTTCGCTGTTCGACCTCGGTACGCAGGGCGTGCTGCTCGCAGAGGTGGTGGCTGATGACGCCGAGGTCGAAAAGTCGTTCGAGCATCATTGCGCGATTTAAGCCCGTGGTTTGTCGGAGCAGGTAGGCGGTCATTTTTTGGTTTGTCTGGGTCATCATCTGTCGTGTGATAAAAGGGTGAAGGTGCAGCGTGCTAAGGTGGTTGTGGGGTTGTAGTCGACGATTCGCCGTAGCGTGGCGTTGTACACGCCTTCGTCGGTGGCGATGCGGAACACCCAGCGCAAATCAGGTGCTGCGGTGTCGAAGGTGAATAAGGTTTCGTATTCGTGGGGCGCGAGGTGCAGGCTGAGGGTTACCTCGCGCCGTTGGGAGTTGATGCGCTCCTGGCGGTCGTAGAATCGGTGCAACCCCTGCTGCCCGTCGCGATCGGCGAAACAGAGGGTGAAGCCCTCCTGCTCGGCGTCGCCTGCGAAGTGAAATGCCGCCAAGGGGTAGACCGCCTGCCCTGCGGGATCGTCCCAGCGCTCGCCTGCGGGCAAGGTGTGCAGCCCGCAGTAGCGAACGATGCGCGGAGCGAAGTTGATCCCGTCGCCTGCTGTGTCGTCGCGGTCGCCCACCTGCACAAGCAGTGCCGAGGGGGCTTCGGCAAGCTCCGAAGGGGTGCTGAGTGTGGGGCTGAAGAGGGGGCTGATGCGCTTATCGTCACCCTCTATGGCGGCGTAGGAGTCGGTCTTCACGTGCCACGATCCGAAGGCTGCCCCCTCCTCGTGACTCAGACGTGCTGTGGCTCCGTCGCCACTGCCGTAGCCATAGGTGCGGCTCTCATGCACCCGCAGAGCCACATCCTCCCAGCGGATTGGTTGTGCGAAATCGGTGCGATTAGTCCAGTCGACCCGTCGGCTCTCGTCCCAAAAGTCATCCGCAGGCTCTATGTAGACCTTTTTTGTCTGCTCGTCGGTGAAAAATTGCAGATTGAAGAGGTGCTGCATCGCTTCGAGCAGTGCAATTTGTTTGACCTTGTGCTGTGTCACATCGACCGTTGTGACCTTCGCCCCGTAGGAGGGTGCCGGCGAGAAGAGCGGTCGCACGGAGCATTGTGTGTGGAGGGTGAAACGCATCCCCGGCTCGGCACCGTAGAAAAAAATGGTGTTGAAATATTTCGGTGATTGGGCGCTGATGGTCTGTGTGGGGGTGCGCAGACAAAGCTCGACGGTGGTCTGCCCCGTCTCTCCGAGGTGTCCGTCGTAGAGCGCCCAATCTCCCTCGTAGGTGGTCCATGCTCCTGCGCTGGTTCGCGTATAAAGAACAGGTTGTGCGACAGAGCCTGTGAGGGGGGTGGTCACCTGTGCCGATCGCCCCGTGAAGTCACACCAATGGGTTGCCGTGTTGCCGTTGTGGGTGTATAACAGGCGGTATTCGGTGGTGGCGTCGCTCTCGAAGACCACCGCGCGATAGGTTGTGTTCGCGGTGATCTTGGGGCGATGATCGACGTAGCGGTTCGGCAGACAGAAGGGGATGTTGCCGCCCGTGCCGAGGTTCACCCCGTCGAATCCTCGGAGTTGCTTTCGTGTGAGGATGCGGTGGTCGGTGGTGTAGCGCAGGTGGTACTCGAAGCCGATGCTCAGCTTCGAGGTGGGTCGGTAGACAATCTTGCGGTTGTCCAATGCGAAGCAGTTTCCATGGTTGTAAGCCTCGGCGTGCGCCACCCCCGTCTCGTCTACCGCTTGCGAGGTGGCGCTCTCGACAATGTTTCCCACCACATCATTGGTGCCGTAGGGGGTGGCATAGACGCGCCCTATGGCGTTGGCGGTTGCCGTTGCGGTGGTCAGCCGTACGGCGCAAAATCCCATGCGCTTCTCCACCGCCACCGTATCTCGCGAGGCATATGCTCCACTCATGTAGAGCGAGCGAAACAGGGCGCTCTCCATGAAGCGGCTCTGAACGGTGTAGCCTGCGGTGGTGAAGATCGCCCGCATCAAGGCGTCTACCTGCAAAAAAGGGTGGTAGTCGTCGGGCGAGAGGATGCGCATCACGGGTTTCAGATCGGTCGAGCTGTTGCGTTGCTCGTAGCTGTCGCGCAGGACGGGCAGAAATTTCACAGCAGAGGCATCGCGCCACCCCGCGCTGATCTCTGTGGGGGTGAGGTAGCTGGTGTAGTCGAGGGCTATGGCGTCGAAATCGCCCCGCGCCGCCATTTTTGCCCACCGCGCTGCGCCACCGCGAATCTCGATCTCGTAACCCTGCTCCGAGACACCGAGCAGTCGCACCGCACCGCTGTGGAGCAACGCCCCGTCGTGGGAGAGCTTTGCGGTGTGTGGCTGGGCGTTGAACACCGCTTCGGTGCCGAAAAATTGGTCGTTGTCGATGCTGTGTGGCAAACATAGCTTGATCGAATGCCCCGTGCGAGCCTTTTCGGGTGAGCTTAACTCGTCGGCATTGTAATTGGGCGAGAATCGGATGTCGGGCGCCAAATCGCATTTTGCGCGGTCGATCATTAGCATCATGGCAGTGTGATTTTAGGTTGGCTGCGTAGCTGCACTTCGAGGTTCCGCAGGGTGCCGTGGTGGCGAATGCCAGAGGCGGTGTTGACCACCTCCATGGGGGTGTAGAGACCCTCTTCGACGCGCCACACCGCGGGTGAGGTGAGAATCTCCTCCAGTGTTGTGAGCGTCTGCGTTGCCTCATAGGCAGAGAGGAGGGTTGTGCAGCGGCTGTTTTTGATAGCCACAGGAGCGTAGCCACGGGTGGTGAAGATGTGTTGTTTTTCGACCTCGACGGTTGCCTGCTTTTCGATTGGGAAGGTGTAGTGTTCGATCGACCCTGCGCTGCTGCGCCATGCCACACGGATGCCCGAAACGAGCTTTGTGAGGGTGTAGGAGACCGCACCCAACCCCTCGATTTGCAGGAGAATACGACTTGCCTTTGGGAAGTCGGCGGAGTTCAAACGAAAGAGGGTGATGCCCGGTTGCGAGGCGGTGTAACGGGTGGTGGTGGCTTGCGTGCCGACATAGGCGGTGAGCAACACCACGCAGGGCGTAGCTGTGCAGAGGGTCAATTCGTCGCACTCACCTTGGTTGATCGTGCGTGAGGTGGGCATGGTGGAGAGCAGCGCGGGAGCCGTGGCGGCTTTGGCTGCGGGGATGAAAGTCCGAACGGACGCCCGTAACTCACCCACTTTTAGGGTTGCGTGGATGGTTCGTCCTGCCGCGCTGACGAAGCCTGTGGCGCCCGTTCGAGGATGAAAAAAGAGCCGACGTCGCAGATAGGGGGCGGCATCGAAGGAGACATAACGAACGTCGATCAGTCGTTTGGTCCCCACCACCTCGTCCGTATCGACATCCATGACTTGCAGGTCGATGTTGGTGTTGGTGGGGTGTGTGACGGAGTAGAGCAGTTCGCCGCGTAGCGAGGCATAGTCGGGCGGTGTTTGGGTTATTTCCATGTTTTGGATGCTTTAGAAATAAGTGATGATGCGTGCTGTGGCGGTTTGCGACAGTTCGCCGTGGGGTGTGAATGTGAGGGTTGTGGGGCGGATCTTCAGCTCTTCGACCGCCACGACTTTGGGGTCGTCGGTCAACTCCACCAAGAGTGATAGTAAGTTCTCTTCGAGGGTGGCGAGTGCCGTGCGACGATCTGTTGGTGAGCTTTTTGCTCCGAGACAGAGCAGCCGCAGTGTCAGGTCGTAGGTGGCGCGACCATGTTGGCGACCTTCGATGGCGTGGAGTGCAAGGGGTGCAAGTGCAGCGGCGGGATAGCCGCTCACGGCGTGGGGCAGAGCATCGTCAGGCACGGCACAAAAGGTGTAACCCCGTTTGGCAGCCAGCGTCTCCACCGCACGCTCCAAATGAGTGCGGTTCATTGTTGATAAGTTGAGTGATTAATTGTTGAAAGCTGTTAACAACAGATTGTAACAGACTGATAGGTAATCCTGAGCAGATGTTGAAAAGAGAGGGCGCTGCGCACAACGCCGTGTGGATTACGAATGCAAATATACAACATCGAAACACCCTTTGTCAAGGGGTAAAGTGCTTTTTTTGAAAAAAATAGAAAAATATGAGCCGCATCCCCGTGAAAATGACTACTTTTGCCAAACAGAATAAAAATTGATTTAGATTTACATTTATGGATGATGGTCATAGTCCCTCGTATAGCCGCAGTGTCGTAT